>JANXRS010000143.1 GCA_025356745.1 Arcicella sp. | reverse complement strand
GTTTTCACTTGAACAACAAGGACATTTTTCTAATTTTGTGATACTAAGCATTTTGATTCATTGGTTTTTATGATTCGAGACCACAAAAATACAATTTATCGAATGCTTAGTTTTATCATCAACACTTTTCAAGAACTACCGTATATTATTGTAAAAATGTCGTCTATCATCATTAATCTATAGTGCATCAAAAAATAATTAATATTTAAATGTCTAGTTTGACGTGATTTAAATAAAATCATAAAATTATAACTATCTTATTTTCAAATAGTTATAATTTTATGCCAAACGTTTTGTGACTTTATACTTTCTTTAATTTGTTCAATAGAAAGTTGTTTTAATGGTTCTCATCTATTTTAAATTATTTGTAAAAATGTCGTCTTAATAAATTTGTGGGGTCACTTAAATATGAGGCTAACTTCCTGCGTAAAACACTTGACTAGTTGAAATATAATTATTTACGAGAAGAATGATTTAAAAAAGAAGTGTTTTTATGGTGTTTTGTAGTGATACCTTCCTGAGTATTTTAACCTTTTTATACCTTTTTTAAGCAAATAAGCTGTTTATTAGCAGAGATTAAAAATAAATATTGGCTTATTTGTATGAAAAAATATTTTAAAACTAAAAGATAGCTCTCTCGTGGGAAGTTTACCTCACATTTAAGTGACTCCCCAATATTAAAAAAACACTTTAAGATTAATACAAAATGCTTTACAACCAGTTAATTGAAACAATTGAAGATACGCACGTCTCTTTGCGAAAAAGAGCTATTTCATCTATCAATCAACAACTCGTTATCCGTAATTGGTTAATTGGGTTTTACATCGTTGAGTTTGAACAACATGGTCTGGATAGAGCTGAATACGGTCAAAATTTACTCGAAAATATCTCTAAATCTCTGAAAAATAAAGGATTAAAAGGATTTGCTCGTCGTTCTTTGAATGATTACAGATTATTTTATTTTGCATACCCACAAATTTGGCAACCACTGGCTGCCAAATTGAAAGAACTACCTATTTGGCAACCACTGGAACGAGAATTTAATCAATCTTCAATTAGCCAACTACTGTCTGCCAAATCTCAAGAAATTGATATGGAGACTCTTAACCCCAAGTTAACCCCTAGAAATCTACTTGCTAACTTCTCTTTCCGTCATTTCATAGCACTTATGCGGATTAAAGAACCTCTGAAACGGGCATTTTATGAAAAAGAAGCGATTAAAGGGCAGTTTGAAGCTCGATTTTTAGAAAGAGTGCATCAAAAAGTGTGGGGCAAATTATTTTAGTACAATCTTTCAAGATGTTTATCAGTTTAATTGAATGATTCTGAATACTTATCTCTAAGATATAATTTTGATTGCCCCACGCTTTTTGATGCACTCCAAGTCTGCCCCACATTTAAGTGAACCTATAATATCATTACACAAATGAACCCGTTCTAGATGAATGGGGTAAAATTAAAAGAACGTACAAAAATCGTCGCAGGTCTCGCAGAATTTTTATCTCTAATAATTATGATGGCTGTTTAATTCTCAGTCAGTTCGTTTGCCTGAAATAGTTAGGATTCCGTCGAATCTTGACTTCAAAGTTCTAAGTATTGCAAAATCTACCAAATCTTAGGGTTTTTAGTAAGATTCCTATAGCGTCCATGACGCTGAATCCCAAGAAATAGTCAAATTTTGACTATTTCAGGCAAGTAAGTTGCCTAAGAATCAAATAGCCATCATAATTATTAAAGATAAAAATTCTGCGAGACCTGCGACGATTTTTGTACGTTCTTTTAATTTTACCCTAAGTCAATTACTAACTCACATTGGAAGTCATTATACCCTGTTGATTCTATTTCAAATAATAATCTGCTGATTTCATTTGGCAGTTTTGTTGTCGCTAAGTGTCTAATTTCTATCATGGAACGGTGTTTTTTGAACTGCAAGTATAAGTGAATATTTAGGATTAAACAAAAAAGCCACAAATTTAGATTGTGGCTTTGAGATGAATGTTTTAAGCTGCTTTGCTTTCTGGTTTTTTCTTTTAGTACATGAGGTTTTCATAACAATTTGCCGAAAATATACGGTTTCCAACTATTTACTTAGTTTATACTTAGAAAGTCTGCTTTTTATATACTTGAAACGGAACATTATTATCGGTTAAAATCTTATAGACCGTTGTAGTCGAAGGAATTGAAAATGCCTTCATAATGTCTCTGATACTTCTTTGTTCTTTGTAAGCACTTATCACCATCGGAGCAATTTCTTGATAACAGGGTGATAATCCCTTGGGTCTTCCTCCCATTCTGCCTCTGGCTCGTGCAGCTTCGGTTGCAACTAAAGAAAAGTGCGAGTTTCACCACGACTTCCTCAGAATTTTTCGAGTCGAATAAAATCACGTTTGAACGATTCTCAGAGTCTTCAACTTCAATGATTTCGTTCTTCTAACCAATTTTTCGAGTTTTGATAAAACTTCTCACGGTTAAACGATTCACATCTAATATTCTTGCAATGGCAGCCACCGCTACCTTTTTGTCTAACAACTTTTTAATATCTTCTTCTTTGCCTGTTAGTTTCACTTCCTTATTTTGAGAACCTTTCGGGCGACCTAAACGCATACCCTCACTTTTCTTTCTGGCTAAGGTTTCTTTTGTTCTTTGGGAGATTAGATTTCTTTCAATCTCAGCCGAAAGAGAAAATGCAAACGCCAATACTTTTGAGTTGATATTATTTCCTAATTCATAACCTTCTTTAATGGCAAAAACCTTTACGTCTCTTTCCATACAATCGTGAAGGATTGACATTACTTCCATCAGATTTCTTCCTAAACGAGAAAGCTCACTCACTAAAAAAATATCACCTTTCTCCATGCGGGTCAATAATTCCCCCACTTTTCGATCTTTGACGGACTTAACACCCGAAGCGGTTTCTTCCACCCATTGGTCAATGGAGAGTTTTTTAGTATCAGCATATTTGAGGATTTCGAAGCGTTGGTTTTCAACGGTCTGTTTGTCGGTGGAAACTCGTAAATAAGCGTAAATCATGGATAAAACCTTTGATGTTAAATTATACCTAATAATACATTAAATTTATACAATAATAGCTTAAAAATGTAGCAATTAATCACTATCTATTTATAGCTGATTCCAAAGGAGGTTAATTATAACGATTTTATAGTATTTTGAACTGATGTACTATGGCAAATAAAGAATTTATTTCGCAACAAGCCCGTAAACGTTTTGAAGAGCCACCCCAACTTAGCGAAACAGAACGTTCCTCTTTATTAGTAATACCTCCTTGGGCAAAATTGGCGATTGACCAAGTACCAAGCCCAAGCAACAAAGTTGG
The DNA here is from genome assembly GCA_025356745.1 of Arcicella sp. Classification (GTDB taxonomy): domain Bacteria; phylum Bacteroidota; class Bacteroidia; order Cytophagales; family Spirosomataceae; genus Arcicella. The sequence continues at coordinate 3,193 of JANXRS010000143.1, read as the reverse complement.
ATTCATTTTGCAATTAGGCTATTTTCGTTTGATGGGGAGATTTTTCCATCCTAAAACCTATCCCCAAAAAGATATTGATTTTATCGTTCAAAAATTCTCTGGTGATCCTAATGAAGTTGATATTGATGAATACAAGCCAACTTCTTGTTATCGGCATAGAGAAATTATTTTGCAAGGCTTTGGCTTCAAGGCTTATACAAGTGATGGCAGCATCCATGAAAACGTACTTGATGAAGCTACAAGAATGTCAAGAAATCAAACGAAACCAAGTCTTATGTTTGACAATTTGGTGGCTTACTTATGGGAGAAGCGTATCGAAATACCTGCATACTATCAACTTAAAAGCCTCATTAAAGAAGCACTTGAAACAGTAGAAAAAGAGCTTAACGATATCTTAAAACGGCATTTGACCTCACAAGATATTTTACTGTTAGACAATTTATTCCAGAAATCTCCCCTGACTAAAACAGGTTCTGGTGTGATGAAATATGAACTAACTTTGTTTAAAAAGATTCCTGAGTCGATGGAGAACCAAGAAATTCTGAAAAGAGTGGAAATGTTTATCCAAATTAAAGCCATATACGAGCAACTCTTTCCCGTCATTAAACGACTCAATTTATCTCATACGACCATCCGATACTACGCTGAATACGTCATTGATACCCAAACTGCCCAACTCAAAAATAACCTCTCTCAGCGTAATTTGTGGCTTGTTGCCTTCATTATTCATCAATATTTTAGCCTGGGCAATGCCTTGATTTTGACTTTCCAAAAAGCGGTTAAAATGGCTTTGAATGGTAGTGAAAATCGGCAACAAGGCAATTATTGGAATACTAAACTTGTTAGAACAAAATTGACCGCAACCGTTTCTTTTCGTGGTATATCACGACAGAAAAAGATTAATAAAAATACTTTATCGCTTGATATTGAACGGATTAAGGAGTTGCAGGAATTGAATTCTTTTACTCAAAATAATGATGATTATTACAAAGAATTAGAAAAAGTATCTTTCCGTTTGCAATTAAAACTGTCAGGAATGTTGGAGTATCTGCAATTTTCTATGCAAAATACGAGTCATCCACTACTCAAATCTATTACCTATTTTCAAGAAAACAAGGCTAACATCACCCAGAAAAAGGATTTACCGATTGATTTTCTAAGTATGGATGAACAACAAAGAATTTACTTCGACCAAGGTAAACTCAAAGTTTCTCTCTATAAAATGTTGCTCTTCAAACAAATTCAAGAACATCTAAAATCGGGGGAATTGCACGTGGAGAATTCGTATAACTATCAAGCCTATACGCACTTTTTAATTCCGATGGATAAATGGGAGAAACATCGTGACGAATATTTACAAAAGGCTGGAATTGTACATTTTAAAGAAATTGGGGGAACTTTACTCGACATTAACCAGACGCTAAATCGTCAGTTTGAAAGGGTTAACCAACACCTACCGATGAACCCTTTTATCAGTATTGACAGTCATGGAAAATGGAAAACGCATAAGCCACAAGAAAATGAATTCGGCAAAGAGGAGAAACAACGACTAACTAAATTACTTTATCCGCCCGAACGATCCGTTCCTATTTTGAGGGTACTTTCACAAGTTCATCAGCTCAGTAATTATCTATCCTTTTTTCAGCATCATAGCCCTTTGATGAATCCTAAAAGACCGCCAGAGCGTTTGTTTTATGCTGTCTTGATTGGCTATGGTGAGAATATTGGAATTCTACCGATGGGCAATATCTCAGAAAATATTGATAAAAATGCCTTAGATACCGTAGCAACGCACTATTTTGATGCAGATACTTTACTGGAAGTCAATGATTATATCGTTGGTTTAACCAATCAATTACCCTTAGAAGATCTTTTCAGACGAGTTTCTGGCTTTGTCCATACCAGTTCTGATGGGATGAAAGTCAATGTTTCAGGTCCTTGTTTGAGGGCTTCGGAATCTTATAAATATTTTGGGAATGGTAAGGGAGTTGTTATTTATTCTCATTTGGATGAAGCGGGGCAATTAACTTTTTCAACGGTTTTTTCTGCCGATGAACCCGAATCCGCTTATCTTTTGAATGGACTGACTCACCATGAATTACTCATGCCTGATGCTCATTCCACCGATGACCACGGACATTCTTTACCTTGTTTTGCTATCACGTATTTCTTAGGTATTGACCTCAGACCTCGAATTGCCAACCTCAAACATAAAGAGTTATTTTCCATTGATTCTGTCTCTACTTACAAAGAAAAAGGCTACAAAATTATACCACACGAGAAAGTAAACATTGACAACATTATTGAACATTAGGACGATATTTTGAGAGTCGTTTGCAGTATCAAATTGGGTCATACACAGGCTTCTGACCTGTTTAGAAGACTAAATTCTTATGACCGTCAGAATCCATTGTACAAGGCCCTTTCTGATTTGGGCAGGCTTTTGAGAACCATTTATATCCTCAGATACATTGACGATCCAGAAATCAGGGCTTCGGTGGAAGAAGTTTTAGCCAATGGCGAGCATGGTAACGCTTTTGCCAGAGCGGTGATTGGCATTGAAGATTATCGTTGGCTCACACAAAGAGAACAACTCACCGCCGAAGGGTGTAAACGACTGATAATGAACATCATAAACTATTATAATCACTTGTTGATGTTACAAATTTTAGATAGTTGTGCCACAGTATCGGAACAAAAGGAGAATCTAAAACTCATTTTACAAACCAATACGCATACGTGGTCGCATATCAACTTAAAAGGCTCTTTTGATTTCGGCAAAAAGGAGGAAGAGCTACTTTTTGATTTGGATAGGCTATCAAATATAAAATTAAGCCGTTGAAAATCTCTTAAACGTGATTTTATTCGACTCGAAAAATTCTACGGAAGTCGTGGTGAAACTCGCACTTTCCTTTAGTTGCAACCAAATTTGCGGGTATTTCTAAATCACTTTTTAAATAAACGGCAATTATACTAAGTACAAAAAAGAGTAATGCCGGATTTGTCAGGTTGTCCGTAAGCAAATTGCAATTCATATTTTTCTATTTTTAATTTATTATTCAGGTTCAACGCATTTAAAAGTACAATAAAACTGCTTGGAAAAATACAAATTGAGCTTATTTTGGATAATGAAAAAAGATTCAATTTAAGATAAAACCTAAAAATGAAGTATTTATGTTAACATAAACCTAAA
>JANXRS010000070.1 GCA_025356745.1 Arcicella sp. | reverse complement strand
AAAACACGCTGGAACGTATGTAGTAACAGTTTCAGTAGATAATGTCGAGTTTCGTCAGCCCGTTGAGGTCGGCGAACTGGTTTCTCTTCTTGCGTCGGTTAATTATGTAGGAAAAAGCTCAATGATTGTGGGCATTAAAGTAGTATCGGAAAACATCAAAACCGCTACTATCAAGCATACTAATACCTCCTATTTTACGATGGTTGCTAAAGAGGATGATGGTAAATTAGCAACCGTTCCGCCCCTGATTCTGGAAGATGATAAAGACATTCGGAGGTTCTTGGAAGCCATGAAACGCAAAGAAATCAAGACTGCCTATAAAGAACTACTGAACAACGCAAAAACAAGTATGGAGGTTGATGCAAACTTACATCTACTTGATAATGAGCGTTGTGTAATTAAAAGGGATAAAGATATGCAGAGTGAGTGGGTATAAAAACAAACAAAAAAGTGAATATAAAACTATTAAAAAACATCTATTTTTTAGGCATTGGTGGCATTGGAATGTCGGCAATTGCTCGTTGGTTTATTGCGAATGGCTATACTTTGGCTGGTTACGACAAAACCGCAACGCCTCTTACTGATGCTCTGCAAGCGGAAGGAATTGCCGTGCATTTTACAGATGACATTTCGCTGATTCCTGCGGAATTTTTAAGTAATCCTTCGGAAACACTTATCGTTTATACGCCCGCTATTCCCAAAAATCATCAGGAGTTTAATTACTTGAAAGATAGCGGATTTACTTTAATGAAACGCTCGCAAGTTTTGGGATTATTGACGCAAAACTTTTTTACGATTGCCGTGGCAGGTACACACGGCAAGACAACAACTTCTTCAATGGTGGCTCATATTTTAAAGAATGCAGGCAAAAACGTAACAGCATTTTTGGGTGGTATTACGCAAAATTATGGAACCAATTTCTTAGTTAATGAAGGTACAGAAGAGGTAATTTGTGTAGTTGAAGCTGATGAATTTGACCGTTCTTTCTTAACTTTATTTCCCGATTTAACCATCGTAACTTCCACCGATGCCGACCATTTAGACATTTATGGTGACCATGCTAAACTCTTAGAATCTTTTCAATTATTTGTTTCGCAGATAAAAGATGACGGTAAATTATACCAATATGATGGTGTTGATTTACAAGATTTTACCCGAAATCAAGCCCAAGTTTTTGGCTTGCACGTCGGCGATTTCAGAACCGAAAACCTGCGAATTGAAAATGCCGAAATGGTATTTGATATTGTTTATCCAGAGGGAATTATCAAAGATTGCAGTCTATTAACGCCTGGTTTTCATAACGTTACTAATTCTATTGCGGCAGCAGCGGTTGCCTTGCAAATAGGGTTATCGCCCGAAGCTGTGCGTGAGGGAATATGTACTTTCAAAGGCGTAAAAAGGCGTTTTGAATACCAGATTCGTACAGATAAAATGGTTTATGTTGATGATTACGCCCATCATCCCACAGAAATTGAAGCATTTCTTTCATCGGTAAAAGCTCTTTATCCAACTCGTAAACTGACGGTAGTTTTTCAACCTCATTTATTCTCTCGGACGAATGATTTTCAAGAAGGATTTGCCAAAAGTTTGGACTTAGCAGACGACTTGATTCTCTTGGATATTTATCCCGCTCGTGAACTCCCGATGGAAGGCGTTACATCGAGTATTATTTTTGATAAAATGAAATTGGAGAATAAAATCTTATGCACAAAATCAGAAGTTTTGGATTTACTGAAAACTAAACAACCTGACTTATTAGTAACTGTTGGAGCGGGGGACATTGATAGTTTGATTCCGCAGATTCGTGAACACTTCCAGTGATTATGGAACACGGATTAAACGGATGCTTCGCAGCACGGATTTTTTCCATTATAAACAATTATAAAATCTCTGAAACGAAGCATCCATATTATTCACATTCCATTCAAAAAATTCGTAAAAATCCGTGTTGCGAAGCATCCGTGTTATCCGTGTGCCATTTTACTCGTATCATTTCATCTTTTACTCGTACCTTTGTATTATGGAAATCAACGAACAAATCCTTTCAAAATTAGGTATTGAGGCATTAAATCCGATGCAAGAAGCGGCTCAAATAGCTATTCTGCAAGAGAAAACTACCTTTTTAATTGCTCCAACGGGTTCTGGAAAAACCTTGGCTTTTCTGTTGCCTTTACTCCAAATTCTGGACTCAAAAAAGAATTCTGTCCAATGTCTAATCCTTACGCCCTCACGTGAATTAGCGATGCAGATTGAAAACGTTTGGAAAAGTATGGGTACGGGCATGAAAGTCAACGTTTGTTACGGTGGGCATTCAATGGCTACTGAAATTCAGAATTTGAGTAATCCTCCTGCTTTACTGATTGGCACACCTGGACGTATTTTCGACCATATTACCCGTAAAACTTTTGATTTAGGCGGTGTAAAAACCTTAATTTTGGATGAGTTTGATAAGTCTTTAGATTTGGGTTTTCACGACCAGATGTCCTATATCATTGGTAATCTTCGCAATCTTAATAAACGAGTTTTAGTATCGGCTACTTACGGCATTAAAATTCCTGAATTTGTAGGATTTACCTCGCCAGTAACCCTAAATTTCATTCCTGAAAATGAAGAAAAAAAGGCTTTAGAAATGAAAGTCGTTATTTCAGAATCAAAAGACAAAGTTGATACCCTTTTCGACCTAATTTGCTCCCTAAATTCTGAATCTGCTTTGATTTTTTGCAATCACCGTGATGCCGTGGAACGTACCTCTGAATTGCTGAATGAAATGGGTATTTATACTACTTTTTATCACGGGGGAATGGATCAAGACGATAGAGAAAGAGCCTTAATTTTATTCAGAAATGGAGGTGTCAATTATTTAGTAACCACTGACTTAGCAGCAAGAGGTTTGGACATTCCAGAAATGAAGCACGTTATTCATTATCATTTGCCCATTCAAGAGCATGAATTTACGCATAGAAATGGTAGAACAGCTCGTATGCACGCCTCTGGAACCTCCTATTTACTTTTTCACAGAAACGAATTTCGTCCAAAATATATCTCAGAATCCATTGAAGAATTGATTTTGCCCGAGAACAGTCCACTTCCACAAGCTCCCGAATTTGTAACAATTTATGTGAGTGGAGGCAAAAAAAACAAGTTAAATAAAGTCGATATTGTTGGATTTTTCTCGAAAAAAGGAGAACTTGAAAGAGGAGATTTAGGACTAATTGAAGTCAAAGACTTTATGTCTTTTGCAGCCGTAAAACGTTCTATTTTCAGAACGCTTTTAGAAAAAATTAAGGATGAGAAGATTAAGGGGAAGAAATATAAAGTGGAAGTAGCCCGTTGAAAATAAAAGTGGTTAGTAAAATATTCACCACAGTAAAACAGATTAGTTTAACATACAGAAGTCGTCCTTTAAAAGAACGACTTCTGTATGTTAAACTAATCTGTTTTCTTTTTCAAGTAAATTTGGTATTGTTCATCCGTTAAAAGCACCTTGATTTCCTTATCTCTTTCATCTCTCATGGCTTGGGCTTTTCCTCGATATTTCAGACGAATTTCTTCGGTAAATGGCGGTAAAAGTTTCTTAACTTCGGTCTGAAAGTCAATGCGTCTAAAAGCATAATTAATATTAGCGTCCTCAATTTTAGGAATTTGTTCTTCCGTTAATTTTAGCTTTTTAATCATCCATTTAGTATCCTCATTAGCCATTTTTTCAGGATCTAATTCAGCAGGTTTTGGAGGTGTATTTGCCCCAGCATCAGGAATTCTACTTCTTCCATATCCGCCAGCACCACCGTATCCGCCACCACCATAGCCACCGCCACCGTAGCCACCACCATATTGTGCTTCACTTTCTTGAATAGTTAAGAAAATGGATAGGGTTGTGAAAAGTATAAATATTAATTGTTTTGATTTCATTTCGGTTATTGTTTGTTCATCGCAAAGTTAATCTATTTTTTGAAGTCTTTAATAATTTTGGGGATTACTATAACTCAAACTATTCCATCAATATTTTATTGACTTTCACTTTTTCTAAACGAAATTCCTTCACAACACTTTTATCAATTTTCCCGTTTCTGGTTTCAATGTTTAAGTTTTCAAAATTAAAATTTGACAAAACACTTTGCTTTGAAATAGCAACATCAAAGAAAACATCGCAATTTAGTTCGATATTCTTTAAAGTAATGTGGTCACAGTAAGAAATAGGAGCATCCTTACGTCCTTGCAAGTCAAAAAACTGGGTCCAAGGTTTTACATAAATCATACTTTTTGCTTGTCCTTTAATATTTTCTACACTGATAAATTCGTACAATTGAGGCGTATCTGGACGCATTTTTAACCATAAAACTCTGCTGGCTTCGTTTATATAACAATTACGCATCACGATATTTTTGTTGTGAATGGCTTCACTTCCACAAGTCAAAGCCGAATGACAAAAACCAAATTCGCAGTTTTCGATGATGATATTAGTATTTTCACCATTGTTTGGCACTTTGTCGGCGTAAGGACCTTTTCCTCCTTTTAGGGCAATAGCATCATCATTTACCGACATATAACAACCTTTTATCAAGACATTCGTACAAACATCTAAATCAATAGCATCGGTACTTGGAGCTTTCACGGGTTGGTAAGGTGAATAGATATGTACATTTAAGATTTTCACGTTTTGACATTGATAATAATGACTCGTCCAAAAACCCGAATTATGCAATTTTACGTCTTGAACTTGCACATTTTTACAGCCCCAAATAAATACTAAACGAGGACGAGAAACTTCCAAATTGGTACAATTCGGATTCTCTTTACGTCTTGCCCAAAAGGCTTCCCAATAGTGTAAACCGTTCCCGTCAATCGTCCCTTTTCCCGAAATCGTGAAACCATCAACTTTGTACGCATTAACCAAAGCTATAAAATAATCCAAACTTTGTCCTTCCATACGTGAGGGCATTTTTGGGTAATCCACAATATTATCTGACCCCTTCAAAACTGCCCCTTCCGATACGTAAAGGTGCGTTTTAGGTTTAAAAAACAAAGCTCCACTCATAAATGTACCTTTGGGAATAATAATTACGCCTCCACCTTGTTTAGCGGCTTCATCAATCGTTTTCTGAATTGCCTCCGTTTGCACAAGCGTACTGTCATTAACCACTCCAAACTGCGTAATGACAAATTGTTTCCCTAATTGTTTCAACTGAATTTTAGAAGTATCTGAAAACCAAGCAGGTATTTTAGTACCGTCAGGAAAAGTATTTTGAGCAGATTTTTGAGCCATTACTTGCCAAGAAAAAGTTAGCAAATATGTTAAAATAGCAAGTTTTTTTTTCATTATTGAACGGGAAGATTGTGGGTTGAGGAGATTAGTAACTCTTTGCTCTTATTAAGGAAATTTGAGAAGTAACTTACTTATTTTTGCTTTATTACATACTGACTATTTCACAACAAATATTATGTCAGATAATGTCGTAAAAGTCTGAGATTTACCTTTATACTCAAACGTTATTTTTAAGTCTTCGATTTTCTTGTCTTTAAAATTATCCAAATAATATAAGATTGTTGATCGTAATAAATCAAGATTCCTCTTTAATTTCCATGAGTTATTAAAATCATCGGTATCAACCAAGACAAGAAATAATCTATTTTCAGAGCCAAACCGCATTTCACCTTGATTTTCATAAAGCCAAGTGGCTAATATTTCAGGATTTTCTTGAACTTCTTGTAATATTTCAAGTTTCTCATTTTTTAACGTTTCCAGAACATCAGCACAGAATTTGTCATTCCTGTCTTTCATTTTTTCAGTTATTTCATAAAAAATATCACTTGAAGAAGCTGTTTTATCAAAGGCAATTTCTGCCTCTTTTGCTTTATTTTTCAGAAATGTTAATTCAACTGGAAATCCTTTTTCTTTACGCTTCTGTTTTATAAATTCTGCGGGCAAATACGTTACTTTTAAGTCAAATGGAACATCATTAATGAAAAAATCAACGCCTTTAATTTGTCCAACTGTTGGCAAAACCGCTGTGTGAGATTTGAAAATATACTCAATTAAAATGCTGCTCCAATGGTTATACCAACTATTCAAAACGTAACCTTGAACGGCAACACTTATTTCAGTCTCAAACTTTGACATCAGCGTATCGAAAGATTTATGCACTTTCACATACCGACTTACCAAATATTTATCCAATGAATTTTGATAATCTCCACCCCATTCAAAATTTTTGAGTTTATACAGTTCCGAAACCAATTGTTTGATATCAAGTCCTTTGATTTGTACTTGATTTTCAGACTTTATAAATTCATCTAAAATGGTTTGAGATTTTGAAATATCCAGACAAAGCAAATCAAATAATTCTACGAATTGTTTCGCTAATGATGTTTCTTGAAGGGTAAGGTAATTAATTTTGAGAAAATCAGCAATCAATTCTTTCCTGACAATCGACTTTGTTTTAAGCCATAAAAGCCCGATATTATCACTACTAAATTCTTCGAGTTTTTCGCTTTCGTAGAGATTTTTCCAATAATTAAAATCCTTCATTGACTAAGTTTTCTTGCTGTTTTAATGAGATAAAATGTACTTTTTTAGGCTTGCAAATAAATAATATTTCCTGACTTCCCGCAACACTTCCCTTGCCTCCTCTGCCATTTTGGTAGGTTTTAGCTTCAACTTTTACCGTTCTATATTTTGAAATTAGTTTTTCAAATTCTTCAATACCAGGGTAACTTCGATTGTTATAACTAATTAACCAGTGAGGAATTTCTTCTGATATTTCAAAAAGTTTTTCAAACGATGCAATCACATCTCTTTTCTTATCAAAACCACTAAATCGTTGGGGTTCATAACGCTTAATTCCATTTACAAACTCCTTGTTTTTCCAGTATTCTGTGTAAGTTTCTAATAAGTGATAAAATCCTTGATAATCTGCATGACTATCACAATAAGGTGGGTCAAAATAGGCTAAATCAACTTTTTTTAAGGTTGGAATGAGGTCTAATACATTTTGATGATAGCTTTGATTATCCCGTTTATTATCAAATATTGCTTTGTTATATTTTGGTAATATTTCTTCAAAAATTTCTTTAAGCGGTCTTATTAAACTTCTATTTCGTTTAACTCTTTCGGGATTGTTTGCGTACACCAATGCTTGCGTATGCCCAAAATGTCCCATCGTTATTTTCCTTGTCATACTTCGATTCATTACCGTAAAGGCAAGTGCTTGCTTGTAGGAATTGTCTAACAATGAGATATTTGCCCTAAAATTATCCAAAAACTGAGCTTCACTTTTTTCAAAAAAAATGTCCGTAAAAGTATTTTCTATCAGTTCAAAATATTGCTTTTTTGAGGCAGGCTGAAAAAGTAATTTCAAATCATTTTGTGTCAATATATCCTTTTTATTCTCAATTAAAGATAATCCGATTTGATGATTAAAATTAAGAAAATCATTCGTTAAAGTCTTGAAACCTAATTGTTTAAAAAGAAAAGAAACGGATTGAGAACCCGCAAAAGCATCAATTGCAGTTGTTACATTATTAGGAATATACTGATTTATCCAAGGCAAAAGCGTATGTTTTGCACCTAAGTATTGAGGTTCGGGGAATTGGTAATTAAAATACTGATATTCTTCAAAAAGCATAAGCCCAATTTCTTTGTTTGTTTATTACAAAGTTAGTTTATTTTTTGAAGTGTCTGACAAACTTTAATTTTACTATTCTTATAATATCCAATACTCCGTTAAAAGTTTTAGGTTAAAATTTTGAAAGCATAAAAAAAGTCGTAAGGTTATGTTGCGAAACAACCAATACGACCAATAATAAAGCCTTTGTAGATTTCAATTGTGGTATTCATATTGGCGTAATTGATTGTAGTTTTATCAGTAAAAGTGGTAAAGAGATCTTTGGGATTGACAAATTTTGGTCAGGAGTCGCTAGTAAAACCAAGAATGGATTGGAGATTAGTGTCTTGGGCTGTATCAATGTTATGACAGGTAAAGCCTACTTTTTAGATGATGGTAAGGTTGATTTTAAGAAAAGCGGAATGCCGCCCAGCGGAGTGTCGCCCAATGGTATTTCAGACCTCTGTAAATGGGTATTGGTGGGGTCTGATGAAAAATATTCTCATTTGACAATCTACAAAAAAAACTTTATGCCGTTAATTTTGATTGCATTCTCAGAGTAGTACTATTATTGAATACAAAGACAAATAACTATGTTTTGTTAGCCTCTACTGATGTGGAACTTGATGCTCGTTTGATTACCAAGTATTATCAATTACGTTTTCAAATTGAGTTTATTTTCAGAGATGCAAAGCAATTTATGGGACTAAATGACTCTCAAGCGAGAGATGAAAATAAACTTGACTACCATCGGCAGTAATTTAGTAGCTTAACCTAAATTATCCGTAACGGAATATTGAATATCCAGAGTGCAACTTAGTAGGCAAACCCACAAAAAAAGCCCCTCAGAACCAAATCCAAGGGGCTTTTCAATTTCCAAAATCCTTACAAACTCAACTTCTTAACCTCCTTCACGGCAAAATCTGCGGCTCGGGCGGTGAGTGCCATGTAGGTTAATGATGGGTTCACGCATGAAGCGGAGGTCATGCAGGCTCCGTCGGTCATAAATACATTTTTCACGGCGTGTACTTGGTTATGGGCATTCAAGACTGAGGTCTTTGGGTCACGTCCCATACGAGCAGTTCCCATTTCGTGAATTGCCATACCTAAATACGAACCATTATCATATCCTTTCACGTTTTTCACCCCTGACGATTCCAACATTTCTTTGGCATCGTTCATCATGTCTATACGCATTTTCTTTTCGTTCTCTTTCAATTCTGCATCAAAAACCACCAAGGGCATTCCCCATTTATCTTTCTCGGTTTTGTGGAGATACATTCGGTTTTCGTAGTAAGGCAACGTTTCACCAAAACCACCCAATCCCATTGTCCAAGCACCTGGCGTTGTTACTTCATTTTTATAGTCTGCTCCAAAAGTCAATTCAGCCACATTGCGTTGCCAACCTTGGCGACTTCCTCCACCTTGATAACCAAATCCACGCAAATAATCACGTTTATCAGTACCAATATTACGGTAACGTGGCACATAAATACCATTTGCCCGTCGTCCTGAATAGTATTTATCCAAATCTCCTTCCCATGTTCCACCTGCTCCCGTGCGAAAGTGATGGTCCATCAAATTATGTCCTAATTGTTCAGAATCATTCCCTAATCCGTTCGGAAAACGACTTGAAACGGAATTCAACATCAAAGCCGTTGAACCCAAAGAACTACCACAAACAAAGATTATTTTGGCAAAATATTCACGGTCTTGCATCGTTACGGCATCACGCACTCGCACACCCGTAGCCCGTTGTTTATTTTCGTCATACATGATTTCCGTTACCACAGAATCAGGTCTGAGCGTCAATCTACCCGTTTTTGAGGCATACGGTAAGGTACAAGATTGCGTACTAAAATATGCTCCATACGGACAGCCCAATGAACATTTATTACGATATTGACAAGCTCCACGCCCCACATCGGTCTGTGCTTTTTGAGCCGCCGAAAGATTAGCAACTCGTCCCATCGTCATATTTCTGCCAGGAAAATTCTTTTCGAGTCTTTGCTTCACTTCTTTTTCCACACAAAACATTTCCATTACTGGCAAAAACTCGCCATCTGGCAATTGAGCTAATCCCAATTTTTCACCCGAAATACCAGCAATTTTCTCCACGTAAGAATACCACGGAGCAACGTCTTTATACCGAATAGGCCAATCAACCGCAATTCCATCTTTGGCATTGGCTTCAAAGTCAATATCACTCAAACGATACGACTGACGACCCCACATAATAGACTTTCCACCTACGATATTTGGGCGATACCAATCGAAACGTTTTTCTTCTTTGTACAATGAATCAGAATCGTTCATCCAGTATTTTTCCGTCATTTCATTATACGGATAATCACGGGCTAATTTTGGGTGAGATTCCTTTTGTTCAATCGTTAAACGACCATTATATTTGGATTCCCAAGGGTCTTTCATGGCATTTTCATAGCCCGTTACGTGTTCAAGTTGTTTGCCTTTTTCAAGCATCAAAACTCGTAAACCTTTTTCAGTTAATTCTTTGGCAGCAAAACCGCCTGATATACCTGAGCCAATTACAATGGCATCGTAGGTCATTGCCTTTACGGCATCAATATTTAAGTTCATATTATTAATTATAAAGCCCACGCTTTTTGATTAGGTTTCAATGGAATACAGGCTTCAAATTTCCCAGGAATTGGTAAATAGGCCAAGGCTTTTGTCGCTCCGATTTCCGAAGTAAAATATCCCGTAACGGTCAATTCTTTCATTCTTTGAAAGAATGGTTTGTCAATAGTGGTTGAAAGTTTAACCATTTCATTTTTCTGAGCGAGGTCTAATCCTACGAAACCTTTACCAAATTTTGTCTGGCTATCAGCATCCAATTTTGCCACACCTGCATAGAACTTATCTTGATCTTCTTTTTTGTAACAATCACGCATAACACGCACAATAAATTTCTCAACGCCCGCTGCTTTTGCTCCAGGGGTATCAGTCGTTGGAATAATAATATCAGCAATTTCGGCAAGCAAGACTTCCTGTTCGGCTGAAACGATTACGCTTAAACCTATGTTGGTAACTTGCCCCATAACACCCGCCATTAGCGGAGCTGCGAGTACTCCTCCCATCATTAAGGCTACTCGCTGTACGGCTTCTCTACGATTCATATTTTTTGTGGAATTGGTTTTAAATTATAATACTCAAAAGTAAACGATATTGTGGAAATATAAGTGTTGATTTGTCGGTTTTGAAGAAAAAATTTCACTAATCAAAGCTAAAATTCACTTCTTCAGCACAATTTCTGATTTCTGAAAGTTTATCTTTGTGAATAACCCATAATTATCTCAAAAGTTTAGATGAAAATAAAACTACTGATTTTTGCTCTTTTAATTCGTTACAATTAGTTGAAGGAAATAATTTTTTAGAAGGTGTAACGTTCAATTTTCTGACAAATTTAAAAGGGAATATTTATAAAATAACAGCTAGTTTTCCAAAGGCTGGGGATGTAAATTTTAAGCGAAAATTAAGGATTAAAATAGATAATTTTACCTACTGCATTAGCCTAAAAACAGTTTTTATTACTGGGAATCAATTTATTTGTATTTTTATACCCAATTATTCATTTTTAAATTTATTTTATGAAAACGTCAAATAACCGTCGTGGGTTTATACAAAAAAGTGTTTTAGTACTTACTTCTGTTTTGGGAAGTGAAGTAATTTTTGCCAAAAATATTCCCACGGGAATGTCTATTTTGGGTCAAAAAGCCTTTGTCGATACACTACCCGAAGGGAAACACAAAGACCTAATGCTTCTGAACGACCGACCGCTAAACATCGAAACACCTCCACATTTATTGGACGATAAGATTACGCCAGCCGACAAAATGTTTGTGAGAAATAATGGTAATCTTCCTTCAACTATTGATGTAGCCAAATGGCAATTAGTCATTGAGGGCGAATCTGCAAAAACTCGTAAGGTATTCACGATGAATGATTTAAAAACAAAGTTCAAATCACATACTTATCAACTTACGATGGAATGCGGCGGTAATGGACGTTATGGATTTACGCCACAAACCTCTGGAAATCAGTGGGAGGATGGAGCCGTAAGCTGTGCAGAATGGACGGGGGTACGCCTGCGGGATGTGTTAGAAAGTGTAGGAATTAAAGAGGATGCCGTTTATATTGGGTATTATGGAAGAGATACCCATTTGAGTGGCGATGTAACAAAATCGTCCATTTCAAGGGGTATTCCCATGAAAAAAGCCCTCGAAGATGAAACGCTTTTGGCTTGGGCAATGAATGGACAAGATATTCCATTGCTTCATGGTTATCCTTTGAGATTAGTTGTAGGCGGTTGGCCTGCTTCAGTATCTGGAAAATGGCTTACAAAAATTGCTATTCGTAACAAAATTCATGACGGGGAAAAAATGTCTGGCCATAGTTATCGAATTCCTATTTACCCCATTGAAGCGGGTGGAAAATTGGCAGAAAGCGATTTCAAAATTATTGAATCAATGCCTGTAAAATCGGTAATTACTTACCCAAAAACAGGAGCAATATTACAAGAAAAACAAAGTTTAAGTCTTCGTGGACACGCTTGGGCGGGAGATTTGGAGGTATCTGAAATAAATATTTCCATTGATTTTGGAACAACTTGGAAAAAATGTGACTTGGAAAAACCCAAAAATAAATTAGCGTGGCAACATTGGTCGGCAAAAGTTGAGTTTCCTCAAAAAGGATATTATGAGATTTGGGCAAAGGCGACTGATTCGAAAGGAGTTGCTCAACCCATGGTTATTCCTGCTTGGAATCCAGGAGGTTATTTAAATAATTCATGTCATAGAATCGCTGTAAAAATTGCCTAACTAATTGATTATGAAAAATATACATAAATTATCAATACTAGTTGTTTCATCATTTTTACTTATTAGTATGAGTTTGAAACAAGAGAAATACAAACCGATTAGTGTATCAAACAAAACGCTCATCGACACAATTAAGTATGATAAAACGACGGGGTTAGTAGTTTCGGAAGGGTTAAATTTGGTGATTACTCATTGTACGGCTTGTCATTCGAGTAAATTAATAACGCAATTTCATACTGACCGACAGGGTTGGCTCGAAAAAATAAGATGGATGCAACAGAAACAAAAACTGTGGGATTTGGGTGAAGCAGAACCTAAAATATTGGACTATCTTGCCAAGAATTATCCACCTACCGAAAAGGTAAATAGACGTGCTAATTTGAAAACTATTAATTGGCATAAACTGTAAAATTTCTGAGCTTATTTAGTTTACTTATTAAACTCTTTTATGCTGCTTAATCTTAAAATTAGTCATTTCCAATACCTTTGCTTTAAGCCATTAATATCAAAAATGAACAACGATTTAGCCATTTTTCAACAATACCTACCCAAATCAACTTCAGATTTTTGTTTTAATTTGTGGCAAGAACATCAATTTAACTTTAAAGTAACTCGACCACGCCAATCGAAATTGGGGGATTATTGTTACCGCCGTGATAAAGGACATCAAATTACGGTGAATGGAAATCTTAACCCGTATTCATTCTTGGTGACATATATCCATGAAGTAGCTCATTTACAAACCTTTAAGCAATTTGGCAACAAGCCTGAACCTCATGGAAAAGAATGGAAACGCTATTTCAGAGAGACTTTTCAGCCTTTGTTAAAACCTGAAATTTTACCCATTGAGTTGATTATTTCCTTAACTGAATACCTCAAAAATCCTGCTGCAACCACGCAAGGTGCCAAGCCTTTAATGAATGCTTTGAGACAATTTGATACGCATACGGACGTGGACGCAATGGTATTGACGAGCATACAAGCAGGAGAAAATTTTGAGTTAAATGGGAGAGTTTTTACAAAAGGGGAATTACGAAGAACTCGGTTTTTGTGTATTGACCGACAAAGTGGAAAACGTTACGTTATTTCATCCAATGCTTTAGTAAAAAAGTCATTGTAATCATGTAATTATAGAAAGGATTTGCAAATGTGGTTATGAAATTTTAAATAAAAATCAAGTTTTATTTTTAGATACAGATTGTAGATTTTTTTACTCATAAATTAATTGACGTATATATATATTATCATGGTATGACTTTTTATCATTACCAATTCTTAACACAAATCACCCATAATTTAAATTTAAGAATAGCATGAACATTAAACGAGTTTTCGGAACATTGTTGACTTTATTAGGAATCGGTGCATTAATTTATGCAGGGGTAGTATTCATGGATAAATCAGTGGGAAAAACCGATATTAAATCCATAATTTTATACGGAGCTTTAGGTTTACTATTTTTCTTTTCAGGGATTAAATTAGTTTCAAATATTAAAGATGAAGCGTAAATATTCGTGATGCAGACAATACACAGTTCTTTTTTCTGCATAAAAATTGGCTTGTGATGAAGTTGAATTAGTAATAGAATTATGATGTTTTGTAGTTTGGGTTTCTTCATTCGTCCAATTTAGGATAAGTCGGCTATCACTAATAAGCACAATTCTTTCTGAAACATAAACCGTCATAATAGCATGGTTGATTGATTTGTTAGTAGAACAATTAATACTTTCATTGTTTGATGCAATGAAAGTATTAATTGTTCTACTTTTTATTCAGTGCGATATTTTCTTCAATCCACAAGGGCTTGATAAACCAAATTCTCGAATTTATCATACAATTCTTTTTGATGAGAACTTGGATAAATTTGGGTCATTAATACGGCTATAATTTGTTCTTTAGGGTCAATCCAGAAGAGAGTGTTATAAAGTCCACCCCAACCCAAACGCCCCACAGAACCCAATTTCCGGTAAGAGCTTTGTTGCAAATCTACCGAAAACCCTAAGCCAAATTTTGTACCAGCAGTATTAATAGAAAGGTCACCAATCTGATTATTACTCATGGCTTCAATGCTTTTTCTACCCAAAATTCGAGTGCCATTAAGCGTACCCCCGTTCACAATCATCTGCATAAATTTCATATAATCAGCGGCAGTTCCAGACAGACCACTTCCTCCCGAAAAGTACACTTTTTCTCCACGAGTAGGAAAATATAAATTCTTTGCTTGTGGAAAAGACATGGCATTTAATAGATTTCCGTTAATTTCGGTATAAACATTTACTACTCGATTTTCTTCGCTTTCTGGTCTAAAAAAGTGCGTATCTTTCATATCTAAAGGCTTTAAAATACGTTCTTCACAAAAATCAGAAAGTGTTTTTCCAGATAGAATTTCTACTAAATACCCAGCTACATCAATCCCTAATCCATACGTCCATTTAGCACCAGGAGCGTGCAGTAAGGGCTGTTTTGCTAAAATTTTCATCTTTTCAGCAATGGTAGCACTTCCTATATTTGCCCCATCTGGAATTTTGGCTTTACCGTAAATTACACCCGAAATTTTGGTATTAGTAAAACCATAACCAATGCCCGAAGTATGAGAAAGTAATTGTCGAATGGTTATTTCCGAAGGGGATGGTTCGGAGGTGAAAGTGGAATCTTTGGCATTTACTTCTTTCAAAACCACAGGATTTTTGAACTCAGGAATGTATTTAGAAATAGGGTCTTCCAAGACACATTTTCCTTCTTCAACCAAAATCATGATGGCAGTCGTTACAATGGGTTTAGTCATGGATGCTAATCTGAAAATATCATCCACTTTCATATCTTGTTTGTTGATACCACTCGTACCAATATGGGTTGAATAAACGATTTTTCCTTTGCGGGCTACCATGGCAACTGCCCCAGGAATCCATTTTTTAGCTAAATGGTCTTGCAAATGGGTATCAATTCGTTTGAGTCGGTCGGTTGAAAATCCTACACTTTCTGGACTTGCCGCAGTCAAATCCTTGACTGTTTCTTGAGCAAATAGATTAAAATTTATAAAAAGTAAAAGGCCTAAAATAATTCTATTTTTCATAGCTGAATGTTTAAGTTTTATTTTTTCTTGAAGATAAGGTTTTTTGAATAAAATAGGTTGGATTTTGAAGTGGATTTTTGTCATAAAATAGCCTACTTTACCTTATCTCTTCGCTGTTTTAACTCTCTCCAAGTGGTTAGAATAATCTTATTATCTTGAATATATTTCTTCAAAACAGGGTCAATCATGGCGAGTAAATCCCCTTTACGAGTATTACCCGAATCGCTGATATGTTCAAAAATTTCGGTGGGAGAAGTACAGTGCATAATCACCATCGTTACGCCCGCTCGCAAATCTTTAAATGACTCAATGTATTTCTGAGTCTTATATTTTTGCAAGTCTTTATCATTTGGTTTCACGACCTTATCCATGTTCCAACCGTAACTAACGTTATGTAAATCGTCTAAAACAGGCAAGCCCGCCGACCACAACATTTTGCCAATAGTCTGGGCTTTTTCGAGTGTTAATCCAGCAACCTTCTCTTTCATAATCATTGAATTATGCCCTCCTGGAAACATAACAGGAATTTTTTGCTCCATTCCAACCTTGAAATAACGCTCCAGATAATCTTCTCGGGCAAACAATGTTCCCATGTGCGAATCCATGTGCGTAGGTTCAAAACCCATGACTCTTGCTCTGTCCAATTGACTTCTGATTTCCTTTTCAATTTCGTCAGCAGAAGCGTGTTTGGCGGTTTCTTGAACACTTTGCCACATAGCACCCTCCGAATCCACCAAATTGGGGACGGTAGGTTTACCCGATAAAGGTCCCCAACGATAATCCTTCCATTCCGACGTGAGCGTTAGGTGCAAACCTGCATCAATATTGGGATGATTTTTAAGATAATGTACGAAACCAGATACCCAAGCACAAGGCATCATCACACTCATGGAAGTAGCCACACCTTCTTCAACTGCCTTAAATGCTCCGATATTAGAATCATAAGACATTCCAACATCATCCACGTGCATGATGATTACTTTCACCCCTTTTGGAAAACCTAATTTATCGGCATAAGTCTCGTTTTGGGAATAGCTGAAAAAGTAAAATAGTGATAAGAGAATTGTTAGGAAGAATTTTTTCATAGTTTGTGAGTTTTATACTGTATTCAGGTTCAACGCATTTAAAAGTACAATAAAACTGCTTGGAAAAATACAAATTGAGCTTATTTTGGATAATGAAAAAAGATTCAATTTAAGATAAAACCTAAAAATGAAGTATTTATGTTAACATAAACCTAAAACC
>JANXRS010000484.1 GCA_025356745.1 Arcicella sp. | reverse complement strand
TGATGAAACACCCACAACTGATTTCCATTGACGTTCACTCTTGACAATTTTATGATTTAGCATCCCGTTTTTAAAAGTAAAGTTACCCAAAATAACCAGCAATTTATATAACTATCTAATTATCAAACAACAACAAGTCTTATGATTAAAATGATTTATTTTACTTCAAATATAGTTTATTTTTACTTCAAATATAGTTTATTTTTTGTAAAATAATCCTTCATTAACTTCTAAAATAATTTTTTGTGTATTTAATTTTTGAAAATATACCTTTGATTCGTATTAAGGAATCATTTAATTTAAAATAAATGAAAAACTATCACAATTATACCAGACCGCCGTAACAAAAAAAATACTTTGTTCACGTTTCGTCGCCAAACTGCCCGTAAACAAAGTTTGCCAAGTTTATTAACCTAAATAGGCATCACAAGACATGTCAAAGATAAATAATCCTTGGTTATGAATTGTGAGAAGTTTAGGTCTTCAATTACTCAATTTCAAAATAAGTTAAAATCTAAATTTTAGTACAATGAAACTTTCAAAGTTACTCAAGGCAATTTCCATTTTATCAATGATGCTTGTCTTTGTTAGCTGTTCTCGGATAGAAGAACCATTAACCCCAAAAAGTACGGCTGTTACAGTTCCAACAGACAAGCCTGTGGTAGAATTATCGAGCGGAGGTACAGCTTATCAGGTACAACAACAATCTGATGCAGCTTTTGCAAATTCGGTAGCTTCGATTTCTTATTCAACCATTCCAGTTCTTAGTACTTGGACAGGCGTTTCTTCTGGCACTCAAAATCTTTCATGTGGATCGTTTCAAGGAGGACTTAAAGCGGTAGTGACAGGAATAGTTGGTGATAAGTTGACAGTGCAAATACAGAAATCAAATGGTTCAACGTTTGGTTCTACTGGTACAGGTTACATAAAAGCCTTAAATGCTTGCGGTAATATTGCAGGAAGTTCCAGCTTATTATCCAGTTATTACTACGTCAATATTGAATTTTGGGCAACTTTTACGTCAGGTAGTGTTCAATTTGTTCCAAGTATAACGCTTGCTAATGGTGTTAAAATGTATGCACCAACGATTACGGTAACGGCTAAGGATGATGTTTACTACAATAAACAAATTGTATCTGGAACAAATTATAGTCATTATTATCAAAAAGATAGCCCTTATTATGGTGGATATGTCTGTATTCCAACATCTTACATGATAGCCAAGAAAATAGTATATTCAAATGCTACTTTCTCGACAGCGGAGTTAGTTCGTATTTCTAAGGCAATGAACCTACAAAGTTGGGGTACATACATAGCGAATGCAGGGAATTTTGCGAAGAGTGATATTGGAGCTTGTAATCCAGCGGTTCAAGCAAGTTCAAATATAGATTGGGCTACGACTTATATTAAAGATGCGATAACGGCAAATCGCCCCTTGTTAGCTGTTACAAACCTATACGGAGGTCATATTGTGCCTATTGTTGGGTTGAAATTGTCTAATAATGCTTCTGAAAGTAAGGTATATTACATTGACCCTTTGGTAAAACAAGCAGGTGTTCGTGAGATGAAACTATCAGATTTTCTATCAAGTATGAGAGCAGCAAGTAGTACAGGTTCACATAATTTATTAAGAATCGGTTGCTAAATTTTTATTACCAGTTTGATTTTCTTATTTTAAGCCTTCTCAATGTTGTTTTGAGAAGGCTTGTTTCATTTGTATAGGTTGACATAATAATTCTTTTATTTTCAATTCATCTTATGAGCATTCCGTACCTGTTTATTTTAGCTTTTATTTCAAACCACAAACTCCAAATAATTACTCGGGTTAATTAACTTAGTTTCGTGAATGGGATAATTATTGGTGAAAGTAATAGGAAATTTTACTTTTTTATGTTCGCTCCATTTGAATTCAAAGGCATCAAACATTCCTGATGATTCCTCAATATAATCAATTTTCTGCTGTTGAGTAGTTCGCCAAAAGAAGGTATTTACTTGTTTTTCGTTGTAAATAAGGTACTTTTTACGCTCGCTGACCAAGAAATTTTCCCATAATGTACCTACGTCTGAGCGTAAGGATAGAGGCTGATAATTTTTGATTAAGGCGTTCCGAATACCGTTATCATAAAAATATATTTTTCTACTTTTGGCAATTTCGTTTCTCACATTCCTACTTAAAGCCCTCAAACGAAAGACTACAAAGGATTTTTCTAATAAATCAATGTATCTGATAACGGTGGCTTGATCAATTTTTAATAACATTGCCAATTCTTGATACGATACTTCCGAACCAACCTGCAAGGCAAGTGCTTCCAATAAAGAAGCGACAACCTCGGACTTGCGAACATCTTGATAAGCAAAAATATCTTTATACAAATAACTATCACAAATGTTTCTGAGTATCAAGGCTTCATCGCCAACGTTTAAAATAACTTCGGGATACATTCCATAAATTAGACGATGTTCCATGAGGCGTTTTTCTTCCAAAACATTCGTATAATTTACCATTTCACTTATTGAAATTGGCAATAAATTATACTCAAATTTCCTACCCGTCAATGGTTCATTCACTTCATTCGACAGTTCTAATGCTGATGAACCTGTCACAATAACTTTCTTATCTGGAAAACTATCAATCAATAACTTCAGCGTTAAGCCAATATTCTTAACTCGTTGAGCTTCGTCTATCAAAATTATTTCAGCATTACCCTTACGAAGATAAAGGAATGGCGTTGGCATACGAAGCCAAAAATATGCCAAATACAATTATTGAAGTAGCTTTTCGGGAACGGATGATATTCCAGAAAATTATGCCAATATTTCTTGTCAAGTAAAGATTAATGGCGAAATAACTACATTGATTCTCACCCAAGATAGATTCAAAAATGAAGAAGCAATGACTCATTCTGAAACAAATTGAACAGCTATGATGAATGAAATGACGAAATTGATTGAATGATTTCAGGATATGTACAGGTAAGTGCAGGTGTATCGCTACCAAAATATTAGTTAGGTTTGTAATATTATACTTTTTCATTACTTAACCATATTTTATAATACACAAATGGGAGCAATTTTTGGGGTTCTTTTTCACTTTATCGGTGGTTTTGCATCGGGTAGTTTTTATATTCCTTACAAAAAAGTAAGAGGCTGGTCTTGGGAGAGTTATTGGATTACGGGCGGAATTTTCTCTTGGCTAATCGTGCCACCAATTGCCGCTTATTTGACCATTCCAGATTTTGCTTCTATTATTTCAAGCACCACAGGAACTGTTTTATTTTGGACGTATTTGATGGGTTTATTGTGGGGAATTGGTGGTTTGACCTACGGTTTAGGCGTTCGATATTTAGGCGTTTCTTTGGGTAGCTCAATTATTTTGGGACTTTGCTCGGTTTTCGGCTCATTGATTCCTTCGATTTATTATAACTTTAACCCGACCGCTGGCAAAGATACAATCCATGATTTAATGACGACTTCGTGGGGACAAATGGTGTTATTAGGTTTGGCGATTTGTGTGTTAGGCATCGTAATTTGTGGAAAAGCAGGTGGCATGAAAGACAAAGACCTCAACGGGAAAGTTCAAGAAAATGAAGAATTTAATTTGTCAAAGGGTTTAATTGTATCAATAATTTCCGGGATTTTAAGTGCTTGTTTTAGCTTTGGAATTGAGGCTGGTTCAAGTATGGCAATGACGGCAAATACCAATTGGATGAATCAAAATGCAGGACAAGGAGAGTTTTTGTTCAGAAATAATGTGATTTACGTTGTCATCCTTTGGGGCGGACTTACTACCAACTTTTTGTGGTGTATGTACTTAAACTTCAAGAATAAATCCTTCGGAGATTATTCAAATGAAAAAACTCCGTTGTTGAAAAATTATATTTTTTCTGCTCTTGCAGGAACAACATGGTTTTTGCAATTTTTCTTTTACGGAATGGGCGAAAGTCGTTTGGGTAATGGTGCTAGTTCTTGGATTCTTCACATGGCATTTATCATTTTGGTAGCCAACTCATGGGGATTAGTTTTGAACGAATGGAAAGGCGTATCGAAGAAAACCTTGACAACCATTGTTGCGGGTATTTTGACGATAATTGTTTCAGTTTTAGTAGTTGGATATGGCAATTCTTTAAAATAAATAAAAAGCCCTAATTTCAAGTTAAAAAATTGGGGCTTTTTGTTTTACATTCCTCCCTTAAACCATATCGTCAAGGCTATTCGAATTACAGAATAATCATGTTTTGAGTCCATCGCTTCATAAAGTATTTTTATACTTTCACCCTTTTTCACATTCATAATTTTTGCCGCACTCACGATTTCATTATACTGTTGTTTGTTGATAAATGGACTAAAATCAATATTTTTGCCTTCTTCATATAATCTACTCAAATGTGAAAATATGGTAACTTCACTCAAACCTCGAATTTTTGCCATTTCCTCCACTGAGTTACCTTCCTGATATAATTTATAAGTATATTGAACCGTATTAATCCCCAATGATGCGGTATTTGTACCTGAAACAGATTTTAAAAATAATCTAATTTCATTGATAAAAATTTCCCCGTACTGCTGATATTTTTGCTGTCCTACACCCGATACATTCAACATAGCTTCTTGCGAAATTGGCTTTTGTTGAGACATATCTGAAAGCGTAGCATCTGAGAATATTACAAATGGTGGAATGTTTTTATCATCTGCTAAACGTTTCCGAAGTTCACGTAATTTTTCAAAAAGAGCATCTTTGATGACTTCTTTTTTGGTTTTCTCTTTCGGTACAACCGCCTCACGTTCGGCTTGACGTTCTTCAAAAGGTTTATACCTTGTCAAGTTCACTTTCCGACCTTCCTTCAAAACTGCCCACGACGCATTATTGAGTCGGTAAGCGTGCCCTTCATCATACGCAATATCCATCACGCCAGAATTGAGCATTTGTTGGAGATATTCTGCCCATTCGTCAGCTTTTAAATCTTTACCCGCTCCAAAGGTTTTTATTTCGTGATAACGGTTGTCTATAATTCGTTTATTATTCGACCCTCTCAAAATATCAATCAACATAGTCATTGCTATTTTTTCGTTGGTGCGAGCCACGGCAGAAAGAGCTTTTTGAGCATACAAGGTAGCGTCAAATCGCATGGGAGGATTTTTGCAAACATCACAATTACCACAATCTTTAGTTACTTCCTCATTAAAATAACTCAATAAAATGCGTCTTCTGCATATTTCTGCTTCTGCATATTGTTTCATTCTATCTAATTTTGCGTTCTGAACTTCCTTCATTTCTGCGGGTAATTCTGAGCCAGCAATCATATCTTTTCTCACCATCACATCTTGATAGGTGTAAAAAAGCAGCGTATCAGCTTTTACACCATCACGACCCGCCCGACCGATTTCTTGGTAAAAACTTTCTACATTTGAAGGCATCGAATAATGAATTACCCATCGCACATTAGATTTATCAATCCCCATTCCAAAAGCAATGGTTGCCACAATTACCTGCACATCATCACGGATAAAAGCATCTTGTACCTTTGAACGGTCAGCAGAAGGCATTCCTGCGTGATAATATTTGGCTTTGATACCCACTTTTTGCAAAGCCTCAGTAACGGTTTCCGTATTTTTTCGACTTAAACAATAAATAATTCCCGATTGTCGGGGACGTTCTTGTATGAAATTTTGAATAATTTTTACTCGATTTCTCCCTGGTAAAACTGACAAAGAAAGATTGGGTCTATCGAAAGAAGAAATAAACGTTCGGGCTTCTGGAATGCCTAATTGTGTGAGAATATCCTTGCGAGTAACACGGTCGGCGGT
>JANXRS010000449.1 GCA_025356745.1 Arcicella sp. | reverse complement strand
ATCCAATTACACTAATGGCGGGACATTCACATTTTTCCCCATCTAATGTCGAAGAACATTTTGAGTTCACGGCAGAAGGTCGCAAAAGAGTTATTTACGCTTTCTTAGCAGGAACAATAGCACTTATTGTCGGAATATTTTTGTTATCTCGTGGAGAACACGAAGCCGTTCATGCTGTTGCAGAACACGGAGCAGAACATGGTAGTCATGAATCGGGTGGAGCAGTTTCACATCATGTTGCCTACGACTGGACAACCCGTATATGGGCAAACCTTTGGTTAAATAGCGTATTTTTTACGGGTATTGCTGTAATTGGAATGTTCTTTGTTTCAATTCAATACTTAGCAAAAGCAGGTTGGTCATCGGTAGTGAAAAGAGTTGCAGAGGCATTTCCTCCATTTTTAATCATTACAGGTTCAATTTTAATTTTTGTTTTCTTATACAAAGGTGATGTCCTTTTTCATTGGATGCACGAAGGAGTAACCGTAAAAGGTAGTGAGAATTACGATAAAGTTATTGCAGGAAAGTCAGGCTATCTAAATAAATGGTTTTTCTTAGGACGTATGGTTTTCTTTTTTGGAGGATGGTTAGTTCTTTGGAATTGGATGCGTAAAAAATCATTAGCTGAAGATTTGAATGGAGGAAACGAAAACTTTTACTCAATGGTAAAAATAGCTACGGGTTTCATCGTTTTTATGGGTATTTCAAGTTCAATGTCAGCTTGGGACTGGGTTATGTCAATTGATACTCACTGGTTCTCAACGATGTTTGGATGGTATATGTTTTCATCATGGCACGTAACAGGATTAGCAACCATAACACTAACCGTTTTATTTTTACAGGATAAAGGCTACATGAAATATGTAAATTCAAATCATTTGCATGATTTGGGTAAATTCATGTTTGCCTTCTCAATCTTCTGGACTTATGTATGGTTTGCTCAATTTTTGTTGATTTACTATGCTAATTTTCCAGAAGAAACAATTTACTTCTTGGAGCGTTGGGAAGGTCACGACAAAATTTACAAGGCTACTGAAATATTGAGCGTTTTGTTCAACTTCTTGTTCCCTTTATTAGTAATGATGTCACGTGATGCAAAAAGGACACCAATATTTTTGAAAATCTGTTGTGCATTCATTATTGTAGGTCATTATTTAGATTTTTACCAAATGATTATGCCAGGAACAGTTGGAAAGCATGGAGGATATGGTTTAGTAGAATTTGGAATGGTTGCTATGTTTGCTTCGGCATTTATTTACGTTGTTTCAATACAATTAACTAAAGCGTCATTGATAGCGAAGAATCATCCATTCTTGGAAGAAGCTCTTCACCACGATATTTAGTATTCGATGGGTTGTGGAAAGACAGCCAATTATTTTCTGTAAAAATGTGATTAGTTAAAAACATTTCTATTCAACATTTTTTTATATAAGAGTAAGTAATTTGCTACTTGCAATTTTCATCAAGTAGTTTTACAAAGTAAAATTTATAACCAAAAATTAGCTAATAAAATGACATATTTAATAGGTCTTTTGTCGGTAGTATTCTTAGCTTTGGCAATCATGATTGTCAATAAGAGTATGGCTTTATCGAAAGGAATCAAAGGAGTAGAACAAGACCCAGATTCATCTGTAGATAGTGCAAATAATATGAATGCCATTGGATTCCTTGTATTTTTAGTATTGGGTTCAATTGGTGCGACTTGGTCGTTCTTACATTCAAGACCAGATTTATTGCCAGTAGCTGCTTCCGATCATGGTTTAATTACCGACAGAATGTTCTGGATTTCAATGGGTGTAATTACATTTGCATTTTTTGTTACAAACGCATTGTTATTCACTTTTCCATTTTTATATCGTTATAGAAAAGGAAGAGTTGCCGCCTTCTATCCAGTAAATCATAAATTAGAATTGATTTGGACAGTTATTCCAGCCGTTGTGATGGCAGTTTTAGTATTCTCAGGATGGAGAACTTGGAGAGATATTACTTCACAAGCACCTGATAATGCTGTGGTTATTGAATTGACAGGTCACCAATTTGGATGGTATGTTCGATATTCAGGAAATGATGACCAAAAATTAGGGAATCACAACTATAAATTAATTAATGAGACCAATTCATTAGGAATGGATTTCACGGATGAGCATTGTTTTGATGATTTCACAGCTAATGAGATGCACTTACCAAAGGGTGTTCCAGTTTTACTGAAAATTAATGCACAAGATGTTTTGCACTCAGTTTATTTACCTTATCAAAGGGTAAAAATGGATGCAGTTCCAGGAATGCCAACTAAATTTTGGTTTGTACCTAATAAGACTACAGATGAGATGCGTTATATTACTGGTAATCCAGAATTTAACTTCAAATTGAATTGTACAGAAGTTTGTGGACGTGGACATTTTGGAATGGCAATTACTGTTTTTGTGGATGAACCAGAAGAATATGCAGCTTGGTGTAAAGAGCAAAAACCATTCTTGACGCAAAATCCTGACTATTTAGCAAAAGTGCCAGAGAAATTAAAATCTAAAGCACGAAAGTACATTGAAGTAGCAGCTCCAGCAGCATCTGATAGCACACAAGCAAGTGGTGCAACACCAGCAGCAGCAACTTCATTAAGATAACATTTAGCTATTCAACAAAGAATAAATTAATATAAATCATGGCAACTGAGACACTACACGCAATCGACACTCATGCACATTCACACGATGAGCATGAGCATCACGAGTTGGGCTTCGTTCAAAAGTATATCTTTTCAGAAGACCACAAGACAATTGCAAAACAATATTTGATTTCTGGTATTATCTGGGCATTTTTCGGAGGTGCTATGTCAATCATTTTTCGTTTACAATTAGGCTTCCCTAATATGGACTTAACATGGCTAAAGCCTGTTTTAGGTCAGTGGATTGTAGAAGGAAAATTAGAAAAAGAATTTTATTTAGCTCTTGTAACAATGCACGGAACCATCATGGTATTCTTTGTATTGACAGCAGGTCTTTCAGGAACATTCTCGAACTTCTTAATTCCATTGCAAATTGGAGCAAGAGATATGGCTTCAGGATTTATCAATATGCTTTCTTATTGGTTTTTCTTTGTGGCATCAGTGATTATGTTTGCTTCATTATTCATTGAAACAGGTCCAGCATCTGGCGGTTGGGTAATTTATCCTCCATTAAGTGCTTTACCACAAGCAATGCCTGGTTCTGGTTTAGGTATGACATTATGGCTATCAAGTATGGCATTATTTATAGTTTCACAATTGATGGGAGGTATTAATTATATCTGTACAATTATCAACTTGCGAACACGTGGAATGTCATTTACAAAGTTACCTTTGACGATTTGGGCATTTTTCTTCACGGCTATTTTAGGTTTGTTATCATTCCCAGTATTGTTGTCAGCAGCATTATTATTGATTTTTGACCGTAGTTTTGGAACATCATTCTATTTGTCTGAAATCTATATTGGAGGAGAAGCATTACCGAATGTTGGTGGTTCAGCCATTCTTTATCAGCATTTATTCTGGTTCTTAGGACATCCAGAGGTGTATATTGTATTATTACCAGCTTTAGGTATTACTTCGGAAATTATTGCAACTAATTCACGTAAACCTATCTTCGGATATCGTGCGATGATTGGTTCATTGATGGGAATTACCTTACTTGCTTTTATCGTTTGGGCTCATCACATGTTCGTAACGGGTATGAATCCATTCCTTGGTTCGGTATTTATGTTCTTGACCTTGATTATTGCAGTGCCATCAGCGGTGAAAGCGTTTAACTATATTACAACACTTTGGCGAGGAAATATCATTTTCACACCTGCCATGTTGTTCTCAATTGGTTTAGTTTCGTTGTTTATCTCAGGAGGTTTAACAGGTATTATCCTTGGTAATTCTGCACTTGATATTAACTTGCACGATACCTACTTCGTAGTTGCCCACTTCCACTTAGTAATGGGAGCAGCATCGTTCTTCGGATTAATGGCAGGAGTTTACCATTGGTTCCCTAAAATGTTTGGTAGAATTATGAATAAAACCGCTGGTTATGTTCACTTTTGGTTCACATTTGTAGGTGTTTACTGCGTATTCTTTCCAATGCACTATATCGGTTTAGCTGGCTTTCCACGTCGTTATTATTCATTTACAGCACTTGGAAATGGAAGAATGGAGGCGTTTGTTGATATGAATATGTTTATTTCAATTGCGGCTATTATTACCTTTACGGCACAGGCAATTTTTACAGTAAACTTTATTTATTCAATTTTCAAAGGAAAAAGAGCACCTCAAAACCCTTGGAGTTCAAATACATTGGAATGGACAACACCTGTAGTCCCAGGACACGGAAACTGGGAAGGAGAAATTCCAGCCGTATATCGTTGGCCTTATGATTATAGCAAGCCAGGTTCAACAACCGATTTTATTCCGCAGAACGTTCCCTATTCAGCAACACTTGAATCAAACTTCCCAGAGGAAAATGAAGAAATTGCGAAAGAAAAAGAAATCGAAGGATTATTAGATATTCAGAATTCATCTTACAATCACTAAGAAATAAATACCTCTAAAAATTGAGAATATATTAACTAAGAAAACTCTGGTTAATATATTCTCAATTTTTTTTAAAGACGATTTGAAGTTTGATTATTCAAAGAATTGCTTGGATTAAAATGATTAAAATGATTGATATTGAACATAAAATTTACGTATTATATATGCTTTGAATAGGTGTAAATCATCTTGTGTAATTATAAATATTAAAATACTAAGATGTTTTAATTCAAACCATCTTTTTTAAATCCGTTTTCAATTAATATTAAAAACAATGTTATTCCGAAAATTAGGTATCGCCACTATTATTACCGTTTATCTGTTAGTTTTAGCGGGTGGAATTGTGCGTAGTACTGGCTCGGGAATGGGTTGCCCTGATTGGCCAAAATGTTTTGGAATGTTGATTCCTCCAACGGAAGCCAATCAATTACCGTCAAATTATCAGCAAATTTATGCAGCAAAACTGCACGGAGAAGTCGAATTTAATGTTACCAAGACATGGATTGAATATGCAAATCGTTTATTAGGAGCATTAACTGGAATCATCGTATTTGCCACATTTATTGCTTCACTTTCTTATTGGAAGAAAGATAAAATAATCACTATTTTATCTTTCTTAGGAGTAATCTTGATTGGAGCGAATGGAGCCTTAGGGAAATATGTAGTAGATTCTTTCCTAAAACCAGGGATTGTTACTTTACACATGATGTTAGCAGTTTTAGTGATATTTGTGTTATTGTATGCCATTGCAAGAGCTTGGGCGAAAGTAATTCAAACAGAAAATGTAGAAAGAAAGCCATTCTTGAATAAAATATTGATTCTTGTGCTTGTTCTTTCAACTTCGCAAGTACTCTTGGGAACGCAAGTACGTGAAGCAATTGATAAAGTGATTGCTAGTCCAATTTTTGGATATAATCGTGAGACTTGGATTGAACAAATGGGTTTGCCTTTTTATATTCATCGTTCTTATTCTTTATTAATTTTGGGTTTACACATTTATTTAATCTGGCAAATCAAAAAGAATATCCACCAACAAGGCATTATTTATAAGTTTATGCAAGTGTTGGTTTTGATAATAATTATTGAAATTTTGACAGGAACAATAATGGCTTATTTTGGTGTACCAGCCTACATTCAGCCTATCCATTTGACCTTAGCTATAATATCATTAGGAATTCAATTTGTAATTTTGTTATTATTAAATTTTAAAAATGTAACACGGTTATCTCAATCGTGAAAAAAATGATTACAGCAAACGAAAACATCTCAATCAATACTGCTTCAAAAGTAAAAGCATACTACGAATTATTGAAATTTAGACTTTCAGCATTAGTAGCATTTTCAGGAGCATTTGGATATTCACTGGCAGTAGATAGAATAGATTGGTGGAAAATAACGCTTATTAGTTTGGGTGGTTTTTGTATCACAGGTGCGGCGAATATTGTTAATCAA
Organism: Arcicella sp.; assembly: GCA_025356745.1. Taxonomy (GTDB): domain Bacteria; phylum Bacteroidota; class Bacteroidia; order Cytophagales; family Spirosomataceae; genus Arcicella. The sequence goes on along the minus strand of JANXRS010000449.1, from coordinate 2,253 downwards.
ATCAAAGAAATTGAATTAGATAAATTGATGAAACGTACGCAAAATCGTCCCTTACCAACTGGAAGATTGAGCGTGTATGAAGCATCAGTATTCTGCATAATTCTTTTTACAATTGCCAGTTATATTCTTTTTATAGAATTTAATTATAAGGCTGGTTTATTAGGTGTTCTTTCCTTTTTATTATACGGATTTGTTTACACACCGTTAAAAAGAGTTGGACCAATCTCTGTATTCGTAGGAGCCTTTCCAGGGGCATTTCCTCCAATGATTGGATGGGTCGCTGCAACAAGTGCTTTTGGATTAGAACCAGGTATATTATTTGCAATACAATTTTTTTGGCAATTCCCTCATTTTTGGGCAATAGCTTGGGTTGCCGATGAAGATTATCAACGTGCTGGATTCAAAATGTTACCTAATAATGGTCGCAAAGATTTACGTACAGCAATAACGATGATGATTTATACTATTTTTCTTGTGCCATGTGGATTTATACCACATTTCCTAGGAATGACCGGTTTCAATTCAGCGATTATTGCCGTTGTTTGTGGCGTATTATTTTTATCACAAACTTTTTATCTAATGTTAAAAACTTCCGATAAGGCTGCTTTAATGATGATGTTTGGTTCGTTTATTTACTTACCAATCGTTCAAATTGCCTTCTTAATGGATAAATTATAAAATAATGACACAAGAACATTTAGCTAATATAAATCTTGATGAGCCAGAAGAGACGCTCTCGATGAACCCCAAAAAATTCATGCTTTGGCTCACTATCGTATCCATCTTAATGATGTTTGCTGGATGGACATCGGGTTACTTAGTTCGTAAAGCTGAAGGACGTTGGCATGAGTTCGAAATGCCAATAATTTTCTGGTATTCAACTGGAATATTATTAATTAGCAGTATTTTTATGTTTTTCGCCGTAAGAGCAGCAAAAAATAACAATTTCAGTACCCTAAAAATAGCAATATCTATTACTTTTGTATTCGGATTAGGTTTTCTGACAACACAAGTACTTGGTTTTTCTGATTTAATTAAAAATCAACTCTATTTTGCAGGAAGTGACGTGGCAGCGTCTTGGTTATATGCACTCATAGGACTGCATGCTGCTCACGTAATTTCGGGATTAGTGGTGTTATTGATTTCCTTAATTTCGTCATTTAGATTTACGAACGAGAAAAAAAATCTTACCAGAATCCAGTTATGTGCTACCTATTGGCACTTTTTAGATATTCTCTGGTTATATTTGTTCTTATTTTTATATTTCAATAGATAATTTCTGTTATAAATTACTAATTAAAACCGTTAAAAAATGTCTGCAATACACGCTCCTGCCGTTCCTGAAAAATTAACTTGGACGGGTGGTTCAGAACCAATGAAAGCAAGTTATGGAAAACTCATGATGTGGTTTTTCTTACTTTCTGATACATTCACTTTCTCAGCCCTATTAGTTACTTACGGAATGATTCGTTTTAGTAATAACGCCTATGCGGGTGCTCATGATGCTTTCTTTTTCTCAACTACCCACTGGCCAATTCCTGACAAAGTATTTGCTGCACTGCCGTTCTTACATGGCGTTGAAGCTCCTTTGATTTTCGTGGGAATAATGACTTTTATCTTGATTTTTAGTTCAGTAACAATGGTTTTAGCAGTAGAAGCTGGACACCGTGGCGACCGTGCTGATGTTGAAAAATGGATGTTGTGGACAATTTTAGGAGGTTTTACTTTCTTGGGTTCTCAGGCTTGGGAATGGTCACACTTTATACATGGGCCAGAATTGGCTTTAGCAGCAAAAGATGTTACAGGCACTGCCATTGAAGGGGCTAATTTAGTTCGCAATCCTTATGGTCCTCCTGCCTTTGCAGATTTATTCTTTTTTATTACAGGATTCCACGGAACGCACGTATTTTCAGGTGTAATTCTGAATATCTTGATTTTCTTTAATGCTGCAACGGGTGTTTATGAACGTCGTGGACATTATGAAATGGTTGAGAAAGTAGGTCTTTACTGGCACTTTGTAGATTTAGTTTGGGTATTTGTATTTACATTTTTCTATTTAGTGTAATTAAAAATATTCTTTGCACAAACTAATAATAGTTAACATTACCATTAGTTATGTAATGAGTTTCTTCAATAAAAAGAAAATTGAAAAGATTTTGTTAATCAAAAAATATTTAAAAAAATGGATTCACATTCACAAGTAATCGAAGAAAAAGTAATTGCACCTGCACAAACAGGAGCTATTTGGAAAAC
>JANXRS010000369.1 GCA_025356745.1 Arcicella sp. | reverse complement strand
TATCATTTGGACTAAAAACGCTATTGTTTGGGCGTTTGACGGTATATATTGATGAAAAATAATTTGCAATTTTGTAGTGTGAGATACTTAGCAAGTCCTTACAAAAACTATGCGAGAGAAAAACTAACATTTTACTATTCTTCTGATAAGTAACCCTAAAAAACTATGGCAGACGTTTTTTCACAATTATACATACATATAGTTTTCTCACCTAAACATAGAGAGGCACTAATTCATCCAGATTGGGAGGAAAGATTGCACAAATACATCACAGGAACGGTTCAAGAAAGGGGACATAAATTATTAGCCATCGGAGGAATGCCTGATCATATTCATATCTTCATAGGATTAAAACCCGTAGAATCAATTTCAGATTTAGTAAAAGTAATAAAAACTTCATCCAACGATTTTGTTAAAAGTGAAAATTTATTAAAATTTAAGTTTGAATGGCAAAAAGGATACGGTGTTTTTTCTCATAGTCGTTCACAGTTAGATGCGGTTTGCAAATATATATTGAATCAAAAAGAGCATCATAATAAAAAGACATTTCGAGAAGAGTTTTTAAAATTCTGTGATGATTTTGGAATAGAGATTGGCAAGAAAGAATTTTTTGAATGGTTGGATTGAGAAAGATTTTAAGGTTCAGCATCTCCGACGCTTTTGCTTTAACATTGTAATCATATTCTATAAAGGTTGTGCTTCTCCGAAGCAATTTTATAAATGGAAAAAGTATTTCAGAAATAAAACCTTTGTAGGTAAAGTATAGAAATATTACATTGCTTCGGAGAAGCACAACCTTTGTAGTAAATAAAGTATATAAATATTACATTTCTTCGGAGAAGCAGAACCTTTGTAGAAATGAGTATATAAAATGCCATTATGCTTCGGAGAAGCAGAACCTTTGTAGTAGAATTTAAGAAGTCGAAGATTTTAAGGTTAAGTATCTCCGACGCTTTGTTCTCCTTTTATATTCATATTCTAGAAAGGTTAAACTTCTCCGAAGTTGTGGTAAAATAAAAAACAGAGAATAAAAAAACAAAAAATATGAGTAAACAAACCTTATTCGACAAAGTGTGGGATGCCCACGTTGTTCGTAAAATCGAAGATGGTCCAGATGTATTTCTGATTGACCGTCACTTTGTCCACGAAGTAACCAGCCCCGTAGCTTTCTTGGGTCTTGAAAGTCGTGGGATTGATGTGATGTACGCTAAGCGTACTTTCGCTACTGCTGACCACAATACGCCTACTATTAATCAGCATTTACCCGTACAAGATCCTCTTTCTGCTAATCAATTACAGCAATTAGAAACGAATACTGCCAAATATGGTATTTCGCATTGGGGATTGGGACACGCCAAAAATGGTATTGTTCATGTGGTTGGTCCTGAAAATGGTATTACACTTCCTGGTATGACCATCGTTTGTGGAGATTCTCACACTTCTACGCACGGAGCCTTCGGAGCAATTGCTTTCGGAATTGGTACTTCGGAAGTTGAAATGGTACTTTCTTCGCAGTGCATCATGCAACCAAAACCTATGAAAATGCGTGTAAACGTGAATGGGAAATTGGGCAAAGCGGTATTACCGAAAGACGTGACTTTGTATATTATTGCTCAACTTTCGGCAGCGGGAGCAACGGGGTATTTTGTGGAATATGCGGGTGATGTCTTCGAAAATATGTCGATGGAAGGACGTATGACGGTTTGTAATATGTCAATCGAAATGGGTGCGAGAGGCGGTATGATTGCCCCTGACCAAACAACGTTTGATTATTTGAACGGACGGGAGCAAGCTCCAAAAGGTGAGGCTTGGGATAGAGCAATGGCTTATTGGAAAACCCTCAAAACGGATGATGAAGCAACTTTTGATAAAGAATATACTTTCGATGCTGCTGATATTGAACCACAAATTACGTATGGTACAAATCCAGGTTTAGGAACGGGAATTTCTCAAAATATTCCTTTGTCAAGTCAGGTAATTGACGGTGAGGCGAGTTATAAAAAATCATTGGGCTACATGGGTTTTGCTGAGAATGAGCAAATCATCGGAAAGAAAATTGATTATGTTTTCTTGGGAAGTTGTACAAATGGTCGTATCGAAGATTTTCGTGCTTTCGCTTCCATTGTAAAAGGTCGCAAAAAAGCGGATAATGTAACGGCTTGGTTAGTGCCAGGTTCGCACATTGTGGAATCGCAAATTAAAGAGGAAGGTATTTTAGACATTTTGACTGAATCGGGTTTTGAACTCCGTCAGCCTGGTTGTTCGGCTTGTTTAGCCATGAATGATGATAAAGTTCCTGCGGGAAAATATGCGGTTTCCACTTCAAACAGAAATTTTGAAGGTCGTCAAGGACCAGGAGCAAGAACCCTTTTGGCAAGTCCATTAGTGGCGGCGGCAGCAGCGGTTACGGGTGTTATTACTGATCCCCGTGAGTTTTTATAATCAAATAACAATAACAAAATGGCATACGATAAATTCACCATACTTACTTCCACTGCCGTTCCGATGCCTATCGAGAACGTGGACACCGACCAAATTATTCCTGCACGCTTCTTGAAAGCAACAACACGTGAGGGTTTTGGCGATAATTTATTCAGAGATTGGCGTTATAATAATGATAATTCTCCCAAGCAAGATTTTGTCTTGAATAACCCAACTTACAGTGGTGCCATTCTTATAGGTGGAAGAAACTTCGGTTCGGGTTCAAGTCGTGAACACGCTGCTTGGGCGATTTATGACTACGGTTTCCGTTGCGTAATTTCAAGTTTCTTTGCGGATATTTTCAAAGGTAACTCGTTGAATATTGGCATTTTACCAGTAACGGTTTCACCAGAATTTTTGGATAAAATCTTTTTGGCAATCGAAGCGGATGCGAAAGCAATTATCGAAGTAAATCTTCCAGAACAAACCGTTACGATTGTTGCAACAGGCGAAAAAGAATCTTTCACGATTAATGGTTATAAGAAAAATAACATGATTAATGGCTTTGATGATATTGATTATCTTCAAAGTATGAAAGGTGAAATTGCGGAATTTGCAGAGAAAAGTCTTTATTAAGAAGTTGTGATTTAGTGAGTTGTGAGTGATGAGTTTTACCATCACTCATAATTTGTAATTCATAATTCATACCTACATATGCGACATATAGAAATAATGGATACGACCCTCCGTGATGGTGAACAAACCAGCGGTGTGTCTTTCTCAGCTTCTGAAAAACTAACTATTGCCCAATTACTTCTCAAGGAAGTAATGGTAGATAGATTAGAAATTGCCTCCGCACGGGTTTCTGCGGGTGAATTTGATGCGGTCAAGAAAATTACAAGTTGGGCTTCGGAACATGATTGTTTGGATAAAATAGAAGTATTAACCTTTGTGGACGGTGATATTTCGGTGAATTGGATGTTGGAGGCAGGTGCAAAAGTGATGAATTTATTGACTAAAGGCTCATTGAATCATTTAACCCATCAGCTTAAAAAAACACCCAAACAGCATTTTTCTGAAATAGAAAAAGTAATTTCTCTGGCTCGCTCGAATGGAATTAAATGTAATGTATATCTGGAAGATTGGAGCAACGGAATGCGAAATTCTCCCGAATATGTATTTCAATACCTTGATTTTTTGACAGAGCAGCCCGTTGAAAGAATTCTTTTGCCCGATACATTAGGTGTTTTAACGCCCAGAGAAACCTTTGAGTTTTTGGATAAAACCGTAAAACGTTACCCCGAAACCCACTTTGATTTCCATGCTCATAATGATTATGATTTGAGCGTTGCCAATGTTATGGAAGCAATAAAAGCGGGTGTACACGGGTTACATCTGACCGTGAATGGTATGGGCGAACGAGCAGGAAATGCTCCTTTGGCAAGTACGATTGCGGTTTTGAATGACTTTATGCCAGAAGTGAAAACCTCAGTGTCGGAACGTTCACTCTACACAGTTACTCAACTGGTGGAAAGTTTTTCGGGGATTAGAGTCCCTGCGAACAAACCCATTGTGGGCGAGAATGTTTTTACCCAAACTGCAGGTATTCATGCCGACGGCGACAATAAAAACAATCTTTATTTCAATGATTTAATGCCTGAGCGTTTTGGAAGACAACGCCAATATGCACTGGGGAAAACATCGGGAAAAGCCAATATTGAAAAGAATTTGCAGGAATTAGGAATCACTTTGGCGGATGCTGATTTGAAAAAAGTTACACAGAGAATTATTGAATTAGGCGACAGGAAAGAGGTGGTTACTCGGGAAGATTTACCCTACATTATTTCGGATGTTTTGGACAGTAATGCCATCGAAGAAAAAGTGTTAGTATTGAATTATGTTCTGACCCATTCCAAAAATTTAAAACCTTCGGCAACCTTACAAGTACAGATTGGGGATGAAGTTTTTGAAGAAAGTGCGCAAGGTGATGGTCAATATGATGCTTTTATGAATGCTTTGAAAAAAATCTATCTCAAAAAAGAAATCGAATTACCGCAACTGACAGATTACGCCGTAAGAATTCCACCAGGAGGAAAAACGGATGCCCTTTGCGAGACGATTATTACATGGAAAGTAAACGGGAAATATTTAAAAACTAGAGGGCTGGATTCTGACCAAACGGTTTCTGCGATTCAGGCGACACAAAAAATGCTTAATTTGATTTAACATAAAAAATGAAAAAACACATATTAGTAGTTCCCGGTGACGGAATTGGGCAAGAAGTTACTGCCGTTGGTAAAAAAGTTTTAGAGAAAATTGCTGAGAAATTCGGGCATGAGTTTACGTATGACGAAGCGCTCATTGGTCACGTTGCCATAGAAGCAACGGGAACACCACTTCCAGATGAAACTTTGGTAAAAATGCGTGCTTCTGATGCCATCCTTTTTGGAGCGGTTGGTCATGCAAAATACGACAATGACCCGCACGCCAAAGTACGTCCAGAACAAGGACTTTTGGCCATGCGTAAAGAATTAGGTTTGTATGCTAATCTTCGTCCAATCAAATTATTTGATGAATTATTGGAAGCCTCTTCCATTAAGCCAGAGATTTTGAAAGGAGCCGATATTTTATTCTTTCGTGAATTGACGGGTGATGTTTATTTCGGAAAAAGAGAAAGAATTGACGAAGGAAATACCGCTTATGATACCATGATTTATAGCAAATACGAAGTAGAGCGTATTGCTCGTAAAGCCTTTGATGCCGCCATGACTCGTGGAAAGAAATTGATGTCAGTTGATAAAGCTAACGTATTAGAATCAAGTCGTTTATGGCGTGAAACCATTTTGGAAGTTGCCAAAGAGTACCCAGAAGTACAGGTTACGCACCAATTTGTGGATTCATGTGCAATGATGTTAATTAAAGACCCAAAACAGTTTGACGTAGTGGTTACGGGGAATCTTTTTGGAGATATTTTAACGGACGAAGCCAGTCAAATTGCAGGTTCAATGGGAATGTTAGCTTC
>JANXRS010000336.1 GCA_025356745.1 Arcicella sp. | reverse complement strand
AATTCATTCACCAAATAATACTATTTTAACCACCCCCCAAATCAACCAAATAACCCGAAAAATTACCGCTATCAACAATAATGTAATTATTACTCCAAACCAAACACAACAAGCAAAAGATTTTACCCAAACTACCAGCGGGTTTGCAAAACGACTTTAACACAAAACAACAATCCCTAATCATAAATATCACAAAACAACTCCTATTAACAATACCAAAATCTATCCCCAAAAAACAATATCCCAAAAAAACAATATAACCCCTTCCTGAAAGGTATACTCAGAAAGGATAGGAAGGTTATAGAGAGTTATACTGTCAAACTTTATCCCACTTGTAGATTTAATTCTCATAATAACCAAGTAATAGTTTAGCCATACCTAATTACTGTTAGAATACTCCATTTTATTGTAGAAAACATTCCCCAGTGGTAAGTGAAATATGTAGATTTGTTATTATCTAGTTATACCTAGGTGTTATGGTATATGTATTTTAATATATATAGTTTAGTATATTAAAAGTATACTTCAAACTTATACAACATATCGGACATACAAAATGAAAGCTATTACAGATGTAAGTGAAAAGGTAATTATGAAGGGAATGGGTGCAATTACTCACAGAAACGGTGTATTTTTTAGGGTTTGGTCCCCTAATGCTATATCGGTGAGTGTGGTAGGGACTTTTAATGAGTGGAAAGATGATATCAATTTACTGGAGCATGAGGAAAATGGGTATTGGAGGGGAAATGTACCACAAGCTAAGGTTGGGGATGAATATAAATTTTATTTGCATACGCCTTTTGGGAAATTACAGCGAAATGATCCTTATGCCAAGCAAATGACTAATTCAATTGGCAATTCAATTGTTTATGATTCTGACGGGTTTGATTGGGGTGATGATAACTTCTATATGCCTACTTGGAATAATATGGTGATTTATGAACTTCATGTGGGTACTTTCAATGTTAAAGAAGTGGGAAAACCTGGCGATTTCTATGGGGCTATTGAAAAATTAGAATATTTAAAAGATTTGGGAATTAATGCTATTGAAGTTATGCCTCCTTGTGAGTTTCCTGGTGATTTTTCTTGGGGTTATAATCCTGCTTACCCTTTTTCGATTGAATCAGCCTATGGTGGGGCTGATGCGTTTAAAATGTTTATTAAAACTGCTCATGAAAAGGGGATTGCCATTATTTTAGATGTAGTACATAATCATTTTGGACCTACTGATATGGATATGTGGCAATTCGATGGTTGGAATGAAAATGGAATGGGAGGAATCTACTTTTATAATGATTGGAGAGCAACTACACCTTGGGGAGATTCTCGCCCTGATTATGGTCGACCAGAGGTGCGACAATATATTCGTGATAATGCTATGATGTGGGTAGATGAATTTAGGGTTGATGGTTTACGGATGGATATGATTCCGTACATCAGAAATGTAAATTCTGACGAAAATCCTAATACGACTTTACTGGAAGGTATCAGTTTGTTACGGTGGATTAATGGTGAAATTGCTGAAAAGTATCCTTGGAAATTGACTATTGCTGAGGATTTACACGGATTTGATTCAATAACGGATAAGATTGGTGAGAGTGGCGGATTGGGTTTTGGAAGTCAGTGGGATGCGGATTTCGTGCATCCTGTTAGAAAAGCTTTGATTACACAGGAGGATGCAGACCGTGACATGGAAAGTGTATGTATGGCTATTTTGAATAAATATAGTGGAGATGCTTTTAAGCGAGTAATATATGTGGAATCGCACGATGAAGTAGCTAATGGTAAAGCTCGTGTAGCGGAAGAAATTGCTGAAAAAAGTGTAGATAACTGGTATTCAAAGAAAAGGGCTTCGTTGGGCGTTGCTCTGACTTTGACAACTGCAGGGATTCCCATGTTATTTCAAGGCCAGGAGTTATTGGAAGATAAATGGTTTTCGGACACTGACCCAATTGATTGGAAACGGGAGAAAAAATTTAATGGATTTAATAAACTTCATAGGGATTTAATTCAGCTTCGTCGTAATTTTAGTAATAATACGGAAGGGTTAATTGGGCAGAATACAGAAATGATTCGGGTGGATGAGGTAAGAAAAATTATTGCTTTTCATCGTTTTTATATTGGTGGTAAGGGAGATAGCACAGTTGTTCTACTTAATTTTTCTAATAATTCTTATGACGATTATGTAATTGGAATGCCACAAGATGGTATTTGGAAAGTAAGGTTTAATAGCGATTGGGAGGGATATGATAAGGAATTTGACAATTTTACTTCCACCGATACGGAATCTACGAAAGGAGAATATGATAATTTGCCTTTTAATTCCACTATTTCGATTGCTCCCTACACAGCATTGATTTTTTCACAAGATAGATGAATATAAATCATTATTATTGTTTTTAATAAACTGATTTTCAATTTATTAAAAACAATAATAATTTTAAATGACATTACACATGAGTACTTAAATATGGAGATAAACTATTTTGTTAAAGAATTGTTAAAAGCAACATTTTTGGATACTTGAATATGATTATTTTCGTATTTAATTAAATAAAGCATCATATAAGCTTATAAAAATAGAAAAGGTTTAAAGATTTTTGCATAAATATTTCCTTGCTTAAAATAGGTTAATTATATACAGTAAACAAATAAATACCATGAAAAAGATAAGCGTGATTATTATATTGATGACTTTATCGGTTGTTAATATTTTTGCCCAGACTATTGATGAAGTTTTTGATGCACATTATAAAGCTGCGGGCGGAAAAGAGCTTTGGGATCAAGTAAAAACTTATACCATTAAACAATCTTATGTTTCAAATGCTCCGAGCGATTTTGAGATGGAAGTGAAGGCTTCAATTCCAGAGATGTCAATGTTGAAAACTAAGTCAATCATGAAGCGTAGCTTTATATATGCAGTTAATCCAACTGATGCTTTTTTTAGAATTCCGATGGGTAGCCGTGATAAAGCGATTGTATATGACACGAAGGATTTAAGTGATAAGGAAAAGATGAATATGAAACGTGAAATTACCGATATGTTTGCTCCTTTTTATAATTATCAAGCGAAAGGATATATTGCTACTTATGTAGGATTAGAGGTTTTGGGAGCTCAAAGATTGCATCATATTGAATTATCTGGGAAGGATATTAAGTATGATTTGTATTTTGATAATATCACCCATTTATTAACAAAACAGGTTGAAAAATTATCAACTGGTGAGGAAATAACGAAGGAATTTACTACTTATACAACGGCTGCTAACGGAATAATCTACCCTTCTTTTGGAAGTTATTACAGTAGTATTGATAAGCGAAATATTAAATTAACAACGTCTATTGTGTTTAATCCTGCATTTGATGGGGTTACTTTTAAACGTTAATAAATTTACTGATGGCATGATTGAGGTAGATATTCCCTCTCATGCCATCAGTTTTTAGAAACCTAATCCAACTATGAAGAATTTTCTTAAAATAACTGGTATAATTTTATTGTCTATACTCCTACTTTTTTTAGGAGTATTTTTCTATTTGCAGACTTCTAGTGGGCAAACTTTTTTGACGAATCGAGTTGTTGCTTATTTGAAAGATAAAATTGATAAACCTTTCAGTATTAATAAGATAAATTATAAAATTCCTGATTGGATTGAATTGAATGGGATTTATTTTAGTGATAATCAAGGAGATACATTGCTGGCAGGACAGAAGCTATATTTGAATATGGATATGTTTGCTTTGCTACAAAATAAAGTTTCTATTAATGAGTTAAAACTTGAAAATATTAAGGTGAATGTTAAGCGAACTTTACCAGATACCACCTTTAATTTTGCTTACATTATTGACGCTTTCATACCCAAAACTATAACAAAAATTACAACTGATACTTCCAAAGGCATTCCGCTGAAATACAATATATCTAATGTAAAACTTAAAAATGTATTCTTAAAATATTTGGATGATGTTACGGGGGTAGATGCAAATGTGCGTTTAGATGATACTGAAACATCTTTTACTGATTTCGACCCTTCTACTTCAAAATATCATCTGGATAAATTAACGCTCAAAGGTGGAAATATGAACTTGCGTTTGTATTCATCAATTCCTTCAAAACCCTCTATTAAGTATTCAAGTGCTGACACCTTAGATTTGGCTTTTAAGGAGTTAGCAGTAAAAGGTGTAAATTGGAAAATTATCGAGGAAGAATCAGGGTTGATTAACACCGTAAAAATAGGCACTCTCAACGCCAAAGGTGAGCAACTTTATTTGTCAGGCGAGAAAGTACATTTAAAATCAGTTAATTTATTTAATACTGATGCAAATGTAGTTTTTTTAAAGAAAAACGTACCTAAAAAATCTACGAAGACTAATTCTGCTAGCGTTTCAAGTACATCTTCCAACAACTGGAAAGTATTGGTTGATAAAATCATTTTTGACGGAAATAACATTCAATACCAAGACTTAAACTCTCCTAAGCAAAAGCGGGGAATAGATTACAGTGATTTAAAAATTAGCAACTTAAAATTAAATTCTGAACGTTTTTATTACTCTCCTACTCAAACTTCGGGATGGATTTACAGCGGTTCATTTAAAGAAAAGTCAGGGTTTGAAATTCAGCGTTTGCAAACAGATTTTGCCTACACCGATAAACAAACTTTCCTCAAAAAATTCTTACTAAAAACGCCTCAGTCTATTCTACGGGATGAATTAGTTTTAACGTATGCTTCGATGAACCAATTGACGAATGATATTGGGAAAGTTAGGGTGAAAACTGCTCTTAAAAATAGTCAATTAGCTTTCAAAGACCTTCTTTTATTAGTCCCAGATTTGGCTGAAACTCCTTCATTTAAAGGAAATGAAAGAGAACTTTTACGGTTCAATGGGGCGGTTTCTGGAACAGTCAATAATCTGAGAATTGCTCCCACTTCCATCAGAGGTTTTGACCAAGCGAAATTAAATTTTCAAGGACAAATCATCGGACTTCCTGATGTAAATAAAACATTATTAAATCTTAATGTAAAAGAGTTTTTTATTACGAAAAAAGACCTTTTGAAGATTGCTCCTAAAGGTTCAATTCCCAATACCATTGAGTTACCACAAAAGGTGGCAATTATGGGAGTAATTAAGGGTAAATTGGCTAATTTATTTTTGGATACAAAACTTAAATCTGATATAGGAAATGCTTCTTTTAAAGGTAAATTAGTCAATATTACTAGCAATAAAAACCAACAATATGAAGGATTGATTGTCTTTCAGGGGTTTGAAATGGGTAAATTCCTAAAACAGACCGAGCAATTTGGAAAAATATCATTGTCTGCAAAAATTAAAGGGATTGGTATTGACCCAAAAACGATGAGAGCCTCCGTTGATGGCACAATTAAGCAAGCAGAATTGAAAGGGTATGATTATAAAAATGTGGTTTTACAGGCTAATTTAGTTAAACAAATTGCTACGATTAAGGGCAATATTAAAGATCCTAATATTACTCTCTTGATTGATACAAAATTGGATATTTCACAGCCCTATCCGAGTGTGAAAGGGAACATAAATATTGGTCAATTAAACTTAAAACCACTGGGTTTTTATGCTGATGATATTGGGATTCGGGGTGATATTGATATTGATATGACAACCACAAATCCTGACAATCCGAGTGGAACAATTTTCATCAGAGAGGGGACTTTGTTACAAGATGGAAAACCGATAAAAATTGAAAATACTTATTTGACAGCTGCTAATAATACTGAAGGCAAAAAGATTACAATAAATGCTCCTTTTTTAAAAGCAAACTTGGACGGAAATTTTAATTATTTGCAACTCTCTGATATATTCATTTCAACGATAAATAAGTATTTTATTTTGCCTGATATTGCCTATAAACCTGTTACATCTCCATATAATTTAACGATGGACATAAAATTGGTAAAACATCCGCTGATTCAAGCATTTGTTTCAGGTTTAACACGCTTGGATACTACTCGCTTATTGGCAACTTTGGATAGTCAAGCTGATACTATTTTTAGAGCAAATTTAACCATGCCTTACTTGGAATATGATACCATTAAGGTAAGAAGTATGAAGATGACAATGGCTGGAACCAACACAAAATTAACGTATTCTGGTGGGCTTGACGGCGTGGTTTTAACGGGTTTTCAAGTTAGAAAGACCAGTTTATCGGGTGATGTAAGTAATAATGTGGCAACCTTTAAAGCTATTTTCAAAGACTCGCTTGATAAAGACCGCCATGCCGTTGCGGGATTGTTACAAAGTATCAATAATCAGTATCATGTAAAATTGAGAGAAGGTGGTTTATTCCTAAATTACACGCCTTGGCAAATGGATTCTACAGGGTATATTGCTTATGGAAAAACGGGCTTGTTGATTCGGAATTTCAACATTAATAGGGGACAGGAAAGGCTTTCAGTTAATAGTACAACAAATATACCTAATGGTCCTATCAACGTAACAACTGATAGCTTAAATATTCAGAATTTTGTTACCTTATTTTCGCCTGATTCAACCTTGGCAAGTGGCAAAATTGATGGCAAAATCTTATTAAGTAATTATATGACTACGCCTTCGTTTACTGGCGATGTTGCTATCAAAAATTTCCGTTTCCAGAAGATTGCTATTGGTGATTTAGATGTGAATGCTTTTAATGAAACGGCTACTAAAATTACTGCAAAAGCTACTTTAGTCGGTCAAAATAATGATCTTTCTCTATCGGGAAATTACTATTTAAAAACTAAAAATTCGCTTGATTTGAATCTGATTATTAACAAATTAGGAGCAGAAACGGTTGAGGCTTTTAGCTTTGGACAATTGAGACGTGCGAAAGGAGCTTTGTCGGGAAAAGCGAGCATAAAAGGTTCAACGACAAGTCCGCAATTAGTGGGCAATTTGAATTTTGATAAAGTGGCTTTTGATGTTTCGCAATTGGGAAGTCGCTATTTAATTGATAAACAAAACTTGATTTTTGAAGGGCAAACGATTCGCTTGAATCAGTTTACGGTGAGCGATACGTTGAACCAGCCTTTAAAAGTGAATGGTACGGTTATATTAACGAATATTCCTTTAGTAAAATATGATTTGACGGTGGATGCGAAGAACTTTATGGTGCTAAATTCTACCCGAAAAGACAATGATTTCTTCTATGGAAAGGGCTTTGTGGATGCTAATTTAACATTACAGGGTATTTCTGAAAAAGCAAAAATTGAGGGAGATATTAAACTGAAAGAAAACAGTAAAATTTCAATAATTGTGCCAAGTTTGGATGATATTAGCAGTAGTGAAGGGGTAGTTATATTTGTAAATCGGAAAAATCCTCCGAGAGATTCTATCAAAAAAGATACTACAAATACTGATATATTTGTCAATAATTTTGTCTCTGAAATAGCACTTGATATTGAAGCGGATGATAAATCGGAATTAACCATTGTAGTAGACGAAATTAATGGTGACAATTTGGTGGTAAAAGGAAATGCCCGTCTCAATGCAGGTGTAAATGCCAACGGACAATCTTTTATTTTTGGAACTTATGACTTAACAGAAGGTAATTATGGCTTAACGTATGAAGTGCTGAAACGGCAATTTCTTATTCAAAAAGGAAGCAATATTATCTGGACTGGCGACCCGACTAATGCAGATGTAAACATCACTGCCATTTATAAAACAAGCACCGCTCCGCTCGATTTAATGACCAATGAAACTAACAGCAATCAAGACATTTACCGTCAGAAAATGAATTTTGATGTGTTATTGAAAATGGAAGGTAAACTGTCAAAACCTGCCCCATCGTTTAAAATTGAGGTATCCAAAGAGCAGAATTTAACCGTTTCTCAAGATGTAATAAAAAACGTAGAAGCAAAGTTAGACATTTTAAATAATGGCTCTAACAATGGTGATAAAGCTAATATTGATAAGCAAGTTTTTGCTTTATTGATCTTGAATCGTTTTTTCTCGGATAAATCGTCTGATTTCTTTTCAAATAGTGGGGGTGGAGTTAATGCAGAGGCCATTGCACGGCAAAGTGTTAGCAAATTATTATCAAGTCAATTAGACCAATTAGCTTCTGATTTGATAAAGGGTGTGAATTTAGATGTGAATTTATCATCATCTCAAGATTATTTTAATGGAGAGACTGCCAAGCGAACCGATTTGAGTTTGGGTTTATCGAAAGCCTTTTTTAATGATAAAATTGAAGTGAAAGTTGGTCGAAATTTTGAACTAGAAAATACCTCAAAAATATCTCGAAATCCTTCCGAAGTATTTGATAATGTGACGGTGAATTATAAATTAACAAGTGATGGCAGATACTTATTCAAAGCCTTCCGAAAGAATCAGTTTCAATCAGTTTTAGAGGGATTTATTGTGGAAACGGGTATTGGATTCACGGTTACAATGGAATACGGAAAATTTAAGGAAATTTTTGCGAAAAAGAAATAATTTTAGTACATAGATAAAGCTCTTTGTCTGCACACACAAAACTATGATAACCAACAACTTGTATATATATTTAAAACCAAAAACTTATTTTCTATTCTGTATTTTAGCAATACTTTTTAGTAGTTGTTCGGTGACAAAAAACCTACCTGCTGGGGAGAGTCTATACGTAGGAGCGAAAGTAAAAGTGATGGCTGATTCTGGAATTTCTAAGACTGAAATTAAAAATATTGAAACACTTTTAACTGACTTTGTTAAACCAAAACCCAATTCTACTCTTTTCGGATTTCCCTATAAAGTTTGGTTTTATTACCTTTTGGGCGAACCTAAAAGCGAGAAGGGATTAAGAAGTTTTGTAAGAAAAAGATTAGGTGAACCACCCGTTTTAGCGAGTAGAAGTGTGACGACTGCGAACACTAAACAAATTGGTTTTTTGCTGAATAATGAAGGTTATTTTCGCTCATTCGCTACGGGTGAATTCTCCGAAAAAAACCGTAAATCTACAGCGATTTATACCACTACGCTGCACCAAAGATATTACTTAGACAGTATTTCAATTGTTCCACAGGATACGGCTATTTTAGGGAAGGCATACAATGGGAAAAATCAAATTTCTTTTTTAAAGACTGGTTCTCCTTATCGTTTTGACCTCATTTCGGGCGAAAGGGTTAGGATTGATAATATTTTAAAGAAAAGAGGATATTATTATTTTCAACCCGATTTTATTCTTTTTGAGGCAGATTCTTCGATTGGAAATCATAAGGTAAATTTAACCTTAAAAATTAAGCCTTCTACTTCACAAGTTTCTCGAAAAATTTATCGAATTCGGGATGTTCACGTTTTAGCAGATTATGGTGAAATTATATTAGAAGATACAATAAAAAACAAGGGAGCAGAAGTTGTTTTTGAAGGTATAAAAGTGAATGATAGAACGGATTCTTTTAAGCCCAAAATTTTTTCTCAAGCAATAGGTTTTAGAAGAGGTGGTAGATACAGTAGTAATATTCAGGACATTTCACTTTCTAGGTTAATTAACTTAAATGGTAATTTCAAATTCGTAAAAAATACTTTTAATTTAGTCCCTCGGTCGGATTCTGCCTTATTGGATGTCTTTTACTATTTAACTCCTTTAAAGGCAAAATCTATTTTATTGGATGTTAATGCAAGTACGAAATCAAATAGTTTCACGGGGACAAATTTGGGTCTTACTTGGCGAAATAAAAATACATTTGGAGGTGCTGAATTATTGAGTATTATTGCCACGGCAGGTTTAGATTTTCAAGTTGGCGGTGCAAGCGTAACCCTCGGAGCGATTAATTCTAATAAATATTCTATTGAAGGCGTGCTTACTATTCCTCGGTTTGTGATTCCGTTTATTAAAACAAATCCTGCCAAAAATCAGGCATTACCCAAAACAAATATTGGGGCTGGTTATGAAGTTTTAAGAAGGGGTGGTTTATACGATTTGACTTCGCTGAAAGCGACAATGGGTTATGCTTGGAAACAAAACAATGCTTTAGAACACTCATTTACGCCTGTTTCAATCAATTTAGTGAAAGCTAATGTTTCACAAGCATTTACTGAAGATATTTTCAGAAGTGATAATCCTTCCGCTTTTGATCAAATATTAAGTGATAGAATTATTATGAGTTCTAATTATACGATAAATTATACACCTACTTCGAAGGTTGATTCAAGGTCGCAATTTAGTTTTTCGGGAGGTGTGGAAGTAGCAGGTAATTTAGCTAGTTTATTATCCAAAATAGGGTCACAGAATAATACAGCAGAAACATTATTTGGCATACCAATTTCCCAATATGCCCGATTAGATGCTGATGTTAGGTTTAGTTATGCCGTAACGAAAAACTTAAAAGTCGCTAATCGTGTTGTGATTGGATATGGTTTGCCTTATGGGAATTCTAATACTCTTCCTTTCACTAAACAATACTCAGCGGGTGGTAATAATAGTATTCGAGCTTTCACTGCCCGTAGTGTTGGTCCAGGAGCTTATCGTGCCACAGGAACCATTGGCAATGTATTTTTAGGAAGTCAGACGGGGGATATAAAATTGGAATTGAATACTGAATTGCGAGCAAAGTTTAATAAATACATCAACGGGGCATTTTTTATTGATGCAGGCAACGTGTGGATGCAAAAAGATGCGGATGCTTACGGGCCAGAGGGTGTTTTTGGCTCAGATTTCTATAAACAAATTGCTATAGGAACGGGTGTTGGGTTACGGTTAGATTTTAGTTATTTAGTGCTTCGGTTTGACTTGGCAACGCCTGTCCGTAAACCATATTTACCAGAAGAAGACCGTTGGGTTTTGAAAAATTTTAACTTAAAAGATGCTAATTGGCGAAGTGAAAATTTGGTCTTAAATATTGCAGTGGGATATCCGTTTTAAAACAAATAAGAAAATGAAAACGACAGAAAATAAAGAAACATTTACAGATATTATTAATGGAGATACACCTATTTTAGTAGATTTTTTTGCTACTTGGTGTGGTCCTTGCAAAACGATGTCACCCATTCTTAAAGACTTTTCTACGCAAATGGGCGACCGTGTGAGGGTAATAAAAATTGATGTGGATAAAGCTCCCAAAACGGCAGAAGCCTATAAAATTCAAGGTGTTCCAACATTAATATTGTTCAAAGGAGGCGAAATTTTGTGGCGACAATCGGGCGTAGTTCAAAAAACTCAACTCGTGAAAGTGATTAATGAATTATCGTAAATTAGTTAACGAAAGGTCATAGAAATATAAAGGAAAGAGGATTTTTCTATTCCATCACTGACTTTGTTATACTTAATAAAATGGCTTTCCAGAGTGTATAGAAGAAAGGTTTTGTAGGTATTCTTTGATACTTAATAGTGGCAACTCTAACAGGTTGTTTCCCGATTGGATTTCCGTCTTTTATGACAAAGGCATTGGCAAAAAACGACAATAATTTGCGTTTTTTCAAGCCTTGCTCCTCCCCTTTTTTTAAGATTGTAATATTCAAATCTTGGTAAAGCATCGTTGCTGAACCATTTAAAGCATATCTATCTCCCTTAATATGGCAGGTGTAATTGGTTAAGAAACCTTTCTCGGCTTTGGCAAATCCCAAAGATTCTGTTACTTGGTTTAAGGCTGACATTTGCATTTTGGCAACGCTTCCTGTAAACGAAAAATCACCATGAGGAGCAAGTAAATCAAAGTTAAAATGTAGGGTTATGGGTGCTTTATTCATCAAACTTCCCTTCAAAGTAACTAAACAATGTGCGTTATTTTTGAGCGTAATCGTATCGTTTGTAAAGTTAAGAATGTTACCAACAACCTTCTTAAATAAAACGTTTCCCACCGATTTTGTTTCGGGATTATATTCAGAATAAGTAATATCAAAGTCCCTTATTTTGATGGTATCAATCATAAATTTCAGGCTCCAATTCTTAAAGGCTTCGTGAGGAAAAGGACGGTATGGAGATTTTGGTGGCACATTAAACGTTCGTGTATCTGTAAAGACAGTTACTTTGCCATGATTAATATTGAGGTTTCGAGCGTATATTTTTTTTTCCTCAAACAACTTTTCAATATCAATTTCTTCTAACTTAATGTTATTAAATTGAATTCCAATTCTGTCGTCTCCATTCGTATGAACACTGTATTCCATTTCCTTAAAACGGGGTTGAAGAACTAAGTTTTTCATGGAAATTGAACGTGTTTTGGTAGAAAATAATAATTCATTAACTTTTATAGTATTTAAAGAATCTTCGGAAGGTATTTCAATCTTTTTTAAGCCAAAAATACATTCTTTGGTATAATAAAACCGATTTTTATCTTTATCAGAAGTAGAATCAATTAATAAATCGGAAACCTCTAAATCAAGATTCTCTATCCGACTAACATGAGGCATTTTAGGCTTTTGGTGACTTGTATAAGCAATATAAATATTCTCAAAAATAATCTTTTTTACAGAAAAAGATTTTACAAATTTTGAGATAATCTGATAAGGAGATTTAGCAGTTTTAAATGAATTATAGATTTGTTTTTCGTGGGAAATATCTAAATTTGGATCTTTTATGGTTATTGTTGAGATGTTTAGTTTTTTCGAGAAAAAAATTGTCCAAGGGTGAAGACCAGCCAATTTAATACCGTTTACCTTTCCTTGATAAATATTATCAGGCATTTTCTTAGCTTTTTTTAAACGCTCATACCTATTAGTATCTACACGCCAAGTCACCGCCAA
>JANXRS010000232.1 GCA_025356745.1 Arcicella sp. | reverse complement strand
GCTTGCTGACTAAAAACAGTGGAAGAATGCCCCATGATTCCTTTCACATTTAACTTCCATCCACTCGAACCACGCCTTGCCGTAGCAACCGTATTTAAGCCAACTGCTGTTTCAAAGGCAAGAGCAATTTCAGTTTGTTTGGCTCGTTCAATAAAGTCTTTCCTACTAATACTGGTAGGTTTTCCAGAACTTTCTTCATCTCCTGTGAAATAGACAGTTAGATTTGCATTATCCAATAAATCATTGTCTTTCAATACTTTAATGGCAGCAAGCAATACCATATCTCCACCTTTCATATCACTTACGCCTTGTCCAGTAACAGTTGAGTCGTTTAAATAAGTATAAGGTGTGAATGACATTGCTTTTTCAAAAACCGTGTCTAAATGCCCAATTAAAAAGAGTTTTTTACCTTTTGTGCCTTTGTGTTCAGCTACCAAATGTCCCGCCCGATTAAGTGAATCAGGTAGGGAAATCCATTCGGTTTTGAAACCTAAATCATCAAATTCTTTTCTAAAAATTGCTCCAACTTCACGGACGCCTTCTTTATTTAAAGTGCCACTGTTGATATTCACAATTTTTTTTAAAAGAGCCTCCGTTTGTGGTAGTTGGGCATTGACTTGAGCAATTATTTTTGCTTCGATTGTGCTTAATTTTTGGGAGAATATAGTAGTGGAAATCAGTAATAAAATGGTAAAAGTTAGGATTGATTTTTTCATGGATTTATGGTCTATTAATAAAAATATTTTAAATTTTTAAATTACACTAATCTGCCCAAATTTACACATTTTGCTTGAATATTACATTTGCCAAAATATCTAATTAGAGATTTCAAAAATTAGTTTAAGCAATTTATAAATTATATATTGTACTTTTTTAAGTCAAGTCAACTAATTACTTAATCTAACTAAATGCAAACTAAAACTACCACTCAGCATCTTTTCAGTATTCCCGTTATTGTTGCCGCCTTGGGCTATTTTGTCGATATTTATGATTTACTCCTTTTCGGAATTGTGCGAGTACCGAGTCTGAAAGATTTAGGTTTATCGCCCGAAGAAGTTTCTTCAGTCGGTAAGAATATTATTAACTGGCAAATGGGAGGTTTATTAATTGGTGGGATTTTATGGGGAATTCTGGGAGACAAAAAAGGTCGTTTATCCGTTTTATTTGGTTCAATTATTACGTATTCCCTTGCCAACATTGCCTGTGGATTTGTTAAAGACCCAACTACTTATGCACTGCTTCGATTCGTGGCGGGTGTTGGTTTAGCAGGAGAATTAGGAGCAGGAATTACTTTAGTTTCAGAAATTTTACCGAAAGAAATTAGAGCATTAGGCTCATCATTAGTAGCAGGAATTGGATTATTCGGAGCCGTATTTGCCTACTTTACCGTGAAGGAATTGGGAGGTTGGAGAAATGCTTATTTTGTGGGCGGAGGGCTTGGAATCGCACTTTTATTGCTTCGTGTCAGCGTATTTGAATCAGGAATGTTTGAAAATTTAAAGCATAAAGCCCATATCAAAAAAGGGGATTTCTTTTCACTTTTTACGAATAAAGATAGATTAACAAGATATTTAAAATGTATTGCCATCGGAGTTCCCACATGGTTTGTTATTGGAATATTAGCCACTTTTGCCAACGAGTTTGGTGCTGCCATGGGCATTTCAGAAGTTATTGAACCAGGCAAAGCCATCATGTTTTGTTACGTCGGACTTGCCACAGGAGATTTGATGAGTGGCGTGATTAGTCAGACGTTGAAATCACGTAAAAAAGCCGTTGCCATTTTGTTATTCATGTCCTTAATTTGTAGTGTCGTGTATTTATATTCAGGTATTAAAACCTCCACAGGCTTGTATGCAACCTGTGTTTTTGCAGGATTTTCAGTTGGTTATTGGGCTATGTTTGTCACCATCGGAGCTGAACAATTTGGCACGAATTTAAGGAACACCGCCGCCACCACCATTCCAAATATGGTTCGTGGAACAGTAATTTTAATGACTTCTCTTTTTGCGTATTTAAAACCTTCAATGAGTATTTTCAATGCTGCAGCCGTTGTTGGATTAATTGCGTTTGTATTTGCATTTTATTCCATTTTTACCATTCCAGAGACCCATGGGAAGGATTTAGACTTTTTGGAGGAATAAACCCTAATTAAAGAAGTTAAAATTCATTTGATTTTGTAAATTTAACTTCTCTAATTCTTTAATTTTAACGGCTTTTAACTCACCAAAAACCCTGTTTCATGCTTAATTTCGGACATTACAAAAATCGAATGAGTGCTGCCAATGTTGTCTAAGGAAGCCAATTTATTCATCAAAAATGCCTGATATTCCCGCATATCATGGACGACTATTTTTAGCATAAAGTCATAGTCTCCCGAAATATTGTAACATTCCTGCACTTCATTTAATTGCACAATTTCATGGACAAATTTTGCTCCAGCTTCTTGGGCGTGTTCTTTTAAACGAATACTGCAAAAGACCATTAAATCTTTCGCAACTTTCTCTCGGTCAACCAAAGCCACATATTTTTTGATAACGCCATCTTTTTCTAACCTTCTCACACGCTCATACACGGGTGTAGGCGAGAGGTTTAAACGAGAGGCTAATTCCTTAGTTGTGAGCAGGGCATCCTGTTGTAAATGTCTAAGAATTTCTTTGTCGGTCGAATCCATTTTTATGGCCATAATTTCAATAGATAATTTATCGTTTCTCGGAAAAATACTTTGTTTATTTAGTTAATAATACCTGTATTTATGAGTAATTAAAGTAAATATATCTAATTATTTTAAATAAAGTAAATTATTTATCCAAAACTGATAAATTTGTATTAGATTTTATCAGTATAATATCACAAAAGTTTTATTAATAGTAATTTTGTACTTTACTAAGAAGAATGATTATAAAGATGATGAATAAACCAAATATAAAAGACGTATTAAAAAACCGAATTCTTGTCCTTGACGGAGCAATGGGTTCGCTGATTCAAGAATATAAATTATCCGATGCTGATTATCGAGGCGAGAAGTTTAAGGACTTTCCGCATGAGGTAAAAGGCAATAACGATATGCTCTCAATAACTCGTCCAGAAGTTATTAAAGAAATCCATGCGAAATATTTTGAGGCTGGGGCAGATATTGCCGAAACTAACACGTTTTCGGGTACTTGCATTGCGATGGCGGATTATCACATGGAAGATTATGTCTATGAATTAAATTACGAATCTGCCAAAATTGCCCGTGAAATAGCCGATGAATTTACGGCAAAAAATCCAAACCAACCCCGTTACGTAACGGGTTCAATTGGACCAACTAACAGGACTTTATCCTTGTCTCCCGATGTGAATGACCCAGGTTATCGTGCCGTAACTTTTGATGAATTGGTGGATGCCTATTACGAACAAATTCAAGGCTTAATGGACGGTGGAGCAGATTTATTATTGGTTGAAACCATCTTTGATACCTTGAATGCAAAGGCAGCTTTATTCGCCATAGATTTATACCAAAACGATAGAAATAATGAGACGATTAGACCCTTGGTAAGTCAATCAATTCCAAGACAAATAAACCCTAATCCACTACCGCTGAATGTTCAAATTCCCATTATGGTTTCGGGTACAATCACGGATGCTTCAGGTCGTACTCTTTCTGGACAAACTACCGAAGCATTTTTGACTTCTATTTCTCATTTAGATTTATTATCGGTAGGTTTAAACTGTGCATTAGGAGCAGATTTAATGCGTCCTTACGTCCAGATTTTGGCAAAAGAATCACCCTTTTTAGTATCGGCTCATCCCAACGCAGGTTTGCCAAACGAAATGGGTGAATACGACCAAACACCTTCAGAAATGGCCGACATTGTGGAGGAATTTTTACAAAGTGGTTTCATGAATATTATCGGAGGCTGTTGCGGAACTACACCCGCCCACATTGCCGAAATTGCCCGAATAGCCGCAAAATATCCCCCAAGAATTATTCCAATTTTTGAACCCATTCAGAAATTATCGGGTCTCGAACCCTTAAATATCACGAAAGAAACCAATTATGTAAATATTGGCGAGCGTTGTAATGTAACGGGTTCAAAGAAATTTGCACGTTTGGTGCGTGAGGGAGACTACGAAGCCGCCATTGCGGTGGCTCGTGAGCAGGTCGATGGTGGAGCCATGGTAATTGATGTCAATTTGGATGAAGGAATGATTGATGGCGTTGAAGCGATGAAGACATTTTTGAATCTTTTAATGGCAGAACCTGACATTGCCAAATTGCCGATTATGATTGATTCC
>JANXRS010000225.1 GCA_025356745.1 Arcicella sp. | reverse complement strand
ATCAAGAGATGTTTGAGTCGGCGGAAGGAAGACGTAGTGGTATTGACAGCTCTTAGAAAAGCGACATTGGTGAACAGCACTTTTTTAGTTCTACGAAAGTTGAACAGGTGAATTATCACGGGGATTGACAAAGTCAAAAGTCCCCAAAGGAAGGTTGGAAATAGGAATTGCATATATTTTTTCAACTTACTAATGCGTCACAGACCCAAAACTAAATGACCCCGATTACAAATCGGGGTCAGCGACTATTTTAATTCATGAGGATTAATACAAATCAGTCCAGAAATATCCTCAAAATCTTTGGTATTCCGACTAATCAATGTTAAATTATTTGCCAAAGCCGTAGCGGCAATAATGGTATCACCAAGTTTTAGTTTACGATATGTTTTACGTAAATCAATAGTTTTTTCAGCAGTTAAATCATCTACTTAAAAGATTTTTTCAAGGCTCAAAAAATCTTTTAATTTCTGCATCTCAGAATCTTCACCGTTAAATCCTAATGTTTCAATTTTTACAATAATGGAAATATTGAGTTCATCGTTCACCACTTTATCCATTGCCAAAGCTGAATCTTGTGGAAGTTTATCTCCAATATAATCAATAACTGTATTCGTATCTAAGATATATCTCTGTCCCATTCTGTTCTGGATTGTGTAGCGTATTGTAATAATTGCTCAGCTGTATTTTTAGAAATTGCCCCACGGAAATCAGAAGGTTTTTTTTCTTTTTCGCAAAGTTTTTAAAAATTTCATTTTCTTCTGTAAGTTTATTCCAGTCATCAATAGGAATTTGAACGGCAGTATGTCGTCCTTGTTCATCAGAAAGATATTGTATGTCCATGACTTTAGTGTTGTGTATCTTTTGTAAAAATAATGATTCTGAAACATAAAACTACAAAAAAGCCGTCATTGATTTACTTTCTTTCAAATTCTATTCCAAACCTTGCTTCGATTTTATGAATTATAAAAAAATCCCTCACCAAAATATTCTTATGGTGAGGGATTTTTTTCATTATTCATTCTTATTTCTTTTTCTTCAAAGGCGAAGCGGGCATTGCTACTGGTAATTTTGCTGTATAATCAGCAATTCCTTTTTCGACAGCACTTTTCATACCTGCAAATCCTGAATCAGAACCACCTAAAGCAAGTGATTTTTGTGCCAATGGCAAGGCTTCTGCATAATTTCCTAACTTGCTCAAAATTTGAGCTTTAGACCATAAATTGCGAAAGTTTTCACCCCCAGCAATTGACGAATTTGCCATTTTCAAAGCTTGGTCTAATTTCCCCTTTCCTGATAAATATTCTGCCGCAGTCCGCATTACATTTGAATTATCATTCGATGCTTTACTAATAGCAGTTTCAATCATTTTGGTCGTTTCAATCATAATTGGAACCACGATTTTTTTGTCAGCCCAAGAAATATTCATATCGGCAGTACTATCTGAAAGCCCAGAGAAATCAATCGTGAATGCTTCCGTTTTAGCCACTGACGTAGGTTTTACAATTATACGCAAAAGATCTTTTTCCTGTGAATAAGTTGCTTCTTGAGCAGTCAAATCTTTGTTAAATATCAATGTCCAATCACCTGTTGTTGGGATTGAGAAGATTGAGTACGTACCAGCTGCCAATTTCTTGCCAGCCACCATAATGTCGTTAGAAATAGTGATTTGGTTTGTACCGTTAGCACCCGTTCTCCAAACTTTATCGTAAGCTACAACGCCACCAAAAACATCACGACCTCTTAATAATGGACGAGAATATTTTACTGATACGTCGGTTGTTCCAATCACTTGCGAAACAGAGGCTCCAGGGCTTGGCTGAGGTAAGCGAATTTGGGCAGTTGCCGAAAGAGAAATGCCTGTTAAAAGGGCAAGGAATATTTTTTTCATTTGTTATTTGTTTTTAGTTTTCTCAAAATTAACACCATAATTTTTAAAGTGTTTAGTTTTTGGAAGAATTGACAATTTTCCAATACAAATTTGTAGATTTGTTATTAGAATAATAAGTCTTAAAATAACAAATGCAAAGAAATTCCCTGCTCCAACGCTTAGAAAATTACCAACCTTCCACTCTCGAAGAAACACTTTTTAAAGAACAAATGATTAAATTCATACGAGAGAACCCAACTTGTTTTGAACGTTCTTTACTCATTGGACACATCACGGGTTCGGCTTGGATTGTAGATGAATCTCGACAATTTACCTTACTGACACATCATCGAAAATTAGATAAATGGTTTCAAACGGGCGGGCATTGTGATGGTGATTCAGACGTACTGAATGTGGCGATAAAAGAAGCATCGGAAGAAACAGGACTATCCAATATTAAAACGATTACCTCCAATATTTTCGATATTGATATTCACGAAATTCCTGAGCGAAAAGGCGTGCCTAAACATCTGCATTATGATGTAAGATTTTTGTTAGAAGCCGATAGGAACGAACCGTTAATTATTTCGTCTGAATCCTCAGATTTAGCATGGGTAGAACTTTTACTACTGGACATACAGGCAAAAAAATGGTTTTAAAAATGGTTAGACTTCTGTAACTTGTTTGTTACTAAACAAAATTCAAGTTATCGTGAAGTCAAATTCAGTTATATGTCAATTTAGTGAGTATTTTTTAGATTTT
>JANXRS010000213.1 GCA_025356745.1 Arcicella sp. | reverse complement strand
TAATGTGGTAGATATACAAGGTGGGTTTGGAGCGATTGCAGAAACTGGAATTTTAAATTAGTAAATATCCTTATTCACATAAAGTTCCAAAGCAAGAAAAGTGTTAAAAATGAAATCATTACGTGAATTTAAAACAGTTTGATAACTAAAACCACAACAAAAAATGTTAGAACTCATTCGTCAGCCTTGGCATTGGTCAATTTCGGGTCTTTTGATTGGCTTAACCATCCCAATTTTATTAATTTTGGGCAATAAATCTTTCGGGATTTCCTCAACGCTCAGACAAGTTTGTGCGGCTTGTATTCCTGCAAACATTGATTTTTTTAAATACGATTGGAAAAAAGATTCTTGGAATTTATTTTTTGTAGTGGGTATTATTTTGGGTGGATTTATCGGTAATTCTTTCCTATCCAACCCTAATGAAATTGTGATTACAGCTCAAACGAAGCAAGAATTAATGGCATTGGGCATTAAAGATTTTTCGGGTTTATTACCAACAGATTTATTCAATTTTCAAAATTTATTTACCCTTAAAGGCTTTATCTTCATAGTTTTAGGTGGGTTTTTAGTTGGTTTTGGAACTCGTTGGGCGGGTGGTTGTACTTCTGGACACGCCATTATGGGCTTGTCAAATCTGCAAGTTCCATCCTTGATTGCCACGATATGTTTTATGGTCGGTGGATTTGTGATGACTTGGTTAATTTTGCCTTTTTTATTGTCACTTTAACGGAAATCACCTTAAGTTGGAAAATCATCATCCAATGCCAGGGGAAGACTTTTATTGTCACTTTAACGGAAATCACCTACATAAATTTAACAATAAAAACATGATTCTTAAAAACTTAAAATACATCATTGCGGGCACACTATTTGGCATTATTGCCGTTAAATCTGAAATCATTTCTTGGTTCAGAATTCAAGAAATGTTTAGGCTTACCAGCTTCCATATGTATGGCGTAATTGGTACGGCTGTAGTCGTGGGCATGATTTCTATTCAAATCATTAAACGGCTGAATATTAAAACATTATCGGGCGAAAAAATTAGTATAGCTCCAAAATCCTTTCAGAAAGGACAGATTTATGGGGGGCTAATTTTTGGGTTCGGATGGGCAATTACTGGTGCTTGTCCAGGACCTCTTTTTGCTCAAATTGGGAGTGGTTTTGGCGTAATTACCATAACACTACTTTCAGCCATTTTCGGGACTTGGGTTTATGGATATTTTAGGAATAAATTACCAAATTAAGATGTCTATAAATGACTAATTAGTAATAGAATAAAAAATAAATTTAAGCAAATTGAACCAAGCATATTTAACCGCATTGTGTGGTGAAAATCGGCTTGGTTTTCGTTTTTAAGTACTTTCAAAAACCATAAATTAAAGTAAATTAATACGGGAGACATCATTAAAAGATAAATTGCAAAAGCGGAAAAATTATAGATTAGCGTTTTTTGGAAATAGAAGAAAAAGCACATTGTTACGAACAAAAAAATACTTGCCGTAAAGATAAAGGTTCCTTTTATTCCCAATAATCTACTCATTGTCATATCTCCTCTACGAGCATCTTCTTCATGCTGATAAATCTGAGTCATGGGATAAAATCCCAAGAGATTTAAACTACTTAAAATGGCGGGAAAAAGGTATTTATTTTGCCATATTTCCCTCAATTCAATTTTATCAACTGCTTGAATAACCGTCAAATACGTAAAAGCTCCTTGAAAAATACCAACCGTTAGCCAACTGATGATTGGGTATTTTTTAAGGCGTATTTTGTCATTTGAATATGCTTTTGAAATGGAACTATAAATAATCAAAGCAAGACTCAATATCCAACCTCCGAGGAGGTACGCCACAATAATTGCCACGATGTCCAAAATCCATGATACGTAGAATAGTGCAAGACTTACTGCAGGAGGGTTTTCGAGTCCTCCAATTGAGCCTTCATCTTTGTCATAGTAACTATTATAAGCATTTGAAGCTGGATAAATCAAGAAATGTAAGACTACAAAAAGTCCTGCCGTGACGCCCCAATCAGGGTTTTGAGATTGGCTAACCGCAAACCAGAAAACTGGCATTAAAAATAATGAAAAGGGTATGCGGAGATGAAGGATAATATTTTTCATAGTTTTTTAGGGATGGCACGCAGACAAGATTACTTCTTCCAAAAATTACGACTAAAAACTCTTTCAAATTTCCAGCCTTTAGCCCGTAAACCCGCAGGAATGTAAGAGAATGTTTCCTTCGCTGAAAGGTGTTCGTAATATAAATCATCATCCGTTAAGATTAATGATTCGTAGTTTTGGCTATTTTTTACGGTTATGTCTGCAAAAGGTAACTCCTTAATATACTGATTGTTAACTCTTAAAAGTTGTTCTTTCAACAACCAATCTGCCTGATAGTTTTCTGAACGATGAGCTTTTGGTTTGTAATGTCCTTCGGAAACTTTTAGAGCGTATTCTAAATAACTTTTCAGTAATCGTGGTCCTTCATTTTGTGCCTCTTCTACTTTTAATTGATTCGGTAAAATACTACTGATAACATATATTTTCTCTCTTGCCCGAGTAACTGCCACATTCAAACGATTTTCTCCTCCTTGCCCATTCAAAGAACCAAATTGCATGACCATTTTCCCTTTTGCATCTGGAGCAT
The DNA here is from genome assembly GCA_025356745.1 of Arcicella sp. Lineage (GTDB taxonomy): Bacteria > Bacteroidota > Bacteroidia > Cytophagales > Spirosomataceae > Arcicella. Next base: position 5,241 of record JANXRS010000213.1, on the reverse strand, counting down.
ATCCAATGGAAAAAATGATAATATCTCGTTCATCACCTTGTACATTTTCGATATTTTTAATAAAAATAGGCTCTTCAGATATTGAAATACCGAGGTCAGTGTCCGCACAAAATACTTCCAATAAATCCTGAATTAGACCTTGCTGCTTGAAGTTGAAAGTTACAATTCCAATTGATTTTTCAGGGAATGTCTGATTCATGTTTCTGACTAAATCTATGACTTTTTCTGCCTCAATTTGGTTCGTACTATTCTCCCAAACACCATCCACTTTTAAGTATTGAATGGCTGGTTTTTGTAAATTAATCTCCTGAAAATCAGGAAGTAATGATAATGTGTTTTTGTAAAAATATTGATTAGAAAAATCTATTAAGTCCAAAGACTTACTCCGATAATGACCTCGAAGTTGAGTTTGTGGTAAATACTGACAAGCCAAATCTAAGAGTGAATCAACTTCTAATTCGGGGTTGTCGTCGGTATCATTTTCAAATCTAACACGGTACAAATCATTAGGTTGCAATTGTTTGGAATCACCCGCAATAACGACTTGCTTTCCTCTATATAAAGATGGAATACCCTGTTCGGCAAAACATTGTGAGGCTTCATCAAAAATAACTAAATCGAAATTAGGTTCAAGGGGAAAAACAGCTGAAACGGTTTCAGGAGAAGCCAACCAACAGGGAATCAACTTGAACATTTCTTCTGAATATTCAGTAATTAATTTCCGAACTGACCATAATTTTCTTTTCTTGCTTATTTGATGTTTTAAATCACGGTAAGTTATGGTATTTTGAAGACGGTTTTTCTCTAAATTTTGGTACGTTAATTCTCTTAATTTTAACAAAAGAATTTCTTGACTTAGCTTTTGTTTTTTCTGAACAGACTCTTGCAAATCATTTTCTAACTGATTAATTTTCAAAGAACTCACACTACGAAGAATTGGATATAAATTCTCGATATGCTCAATCCAAGATAATTTCAAACTGTTTATGAAACTTGTTAATGCTTCTTTTTCTGATAAAAATAATTCAATAATCGCCCATTCCGAAACACTAAAAGATACTTTTAACGAATCAGATTCTTGCATCAAGTCAAAGTTTTCTTTTAAATAAGAATTAATAGTTGATAAATTTTGAAATTTACTGATAAAATATATTTGATTTTTAGACAAATAATTATCCCAAATTGCCTGGTTATGAATTAATTGCTGTGATTTTTGGATTAAGAAATTGATTTGTTTTTGGAAATCGTTCCATGTTGTAGTAGTTATTTGTGTAGAAATAAACGACGGCAATATTTTCACCAATGGTTGCCAAATTTTATTAACTTTTTCAGCTTGATATAATTGTTGGAAGTGTCTTTCAAACCAACGATAGCCTTTGCGTAGCCAAACAGGTTCTTCATTTATAACCACCTCACCAAATATAAATCCCCATTCATTCCAAAATTTTTCTAAACCAATACGGTTCTGAATTCTTTGTTGTAGTTTTTGTAAATCATCTACGGAAAGACTTAATCCATTGGCAATCGTAACATTCTGAATATCAATTTTTTCCTTTGAAAAAAAATTCCAAAACAATGCTCCTATTAGATTAGATTTTGTTTCGATTACTTGATTTAATTTTGATAAAAAAGGCAATAAATGACTACTTGAAATTGTAACTTCAATGCCTTGACCTGCAAAAAATTGAGCGACTTGCGCTTCTAATTCTCCAATTTTTGAGGTATTAAGTTTAATTTTTTCTTGAATATTTCTCCTAAAAACTTCATAAATTTTCTCGTTTACAATCGTTAATAATAAGATTTGAAAACGGTCTTTTTCAACTGAAATTTTCTCTAATTCAATGAGACTTAAACGATTTTGTAAAATTTCTAATGATTGCGTTTCAAAATTTTGTACAAAATCTTGTACATTTTGAATAACCTTCAAAATCTGTGGTATTTCTGAATATTGACGATTTTGGAAGGATAAGCGAGGTTGCCAGAATAAGGTATTATTTTCATTTGCATAACCTTCATGTAAGTTATTTTTGTAAATAAAATACTGTTCAAATTTCTTTAAAAAATCATTTATCTCATTAAATTTAAATTGTTTATAATCTTCTTTTAAATTCAAAAAAGGTTGATTTGGTGAACTTGTTAAGTATAATTCTTTAACTGAAATACCACATTCGGAAACATCAAAAAGGGCATCTTTAAATGCTTGTAAAGTCTCCGAAATTTTATCAATTTGACGGCTTTCTTGGGTAAAATTTCTTTCTAAAAATATGGAATCAAGACTCTGATTTTGCTTTTGATAGTCTTCTATTTGTTCAATTTGATTTAAAATTTGAGCATACAAGGCTTTGCGGTCATTTTTGAAGTCGTGAACATTACCTACGAACGGACGCATACCAGCCCGTGCGAGCCGTTCTTGCACAACATCAAGGGCTGCCCGTTTTTGAGAAACGACCAAAACCTTTTTCCCACGAGCCGTAAAATCTGCAATCAGATTGCAAATTAATTGCGATTTTCCAGTGCCTGGAGGTCCTTGAATTACCATCGAAGTCCCAGATTTTATTTGCTGCAAAGCAAATTCTTGCGAAGCATCAACAGCAAAAGGGGTTAGAAGATTTTCTTCTTTGATTTTTGCTGTTTGATTCGGGCGGCGTTCCGCTTCGATTTTCGATGTGTGGCTTGGGAATAATATTTCTAAACCTTCATCAACTAAAGTCGATTGTTGATTGCCGAAAGCCGTAAGCAATTCTTCATAATCTGGCACTAGAAAAGACCCCGCTTGTGGAAAAATTCCTAAGACCGCTTGAGGATATAATTTTAACGCTCCATTATTTTCAGAAAGGTCTAAATCTGTCTTTAATTGCTTTTCAAAATTACATAACGTATTGATAAACAAATCTTTATTGAAATTAATTTTCAAGGGAGAATCTTTTAAAAACTCATACAATTGCGTTCTAAATTCGAGAGAATCTTTTGAGAAATCTTCAAAACTATACTCCAAAAATTCATCAGAAATCTGAACTTGATTAAAATGTGAATAAGCCAAAAGAAAACTACGATTGAGCGTTATGGACTCGTCTCTAATTTGTAATTGCCAAACTTGTGCATCTTTTTGAATAATTGTAACAGGAAAAAATAGTAAGGGACAACGTACCACAGTACCATCCGAAAACTTGCCTTTAATGATGGGATAACCTACATATAAATCTTCCGACCCTCGTTCTTCTTCAATGAATTTTTCGGTTCTTGAAATTTTGCGTAATCGTTTGCTCATTTCATTCACTCGTTCATAACGGGGGTCATGAATTTCGCAGAGAGAAATAATGTTTTTTTGAGCAATTAATTGCTCTATGACATTGAATGATGACTTATTTTGTAAAAAATCAAGTTCATGAATATCCAAAAACTGCTCGGCAGAGAGGTTCAACAACAGAGATTTATTCCTTGAAGTCAGATTAGTGAGTCTTTTTTGATATGATTTTAGAATTGATAATAAGCTCTTTCCTGCCACTTTTTAGTTTTTTAGTTGATTTTTTTATCTTTTTTTGATAATTATAACACAAGAAAACATCAAATCGTACATCTTGGTATTTAATTTGATAATAATTTATTGTAATTTAAAACTCATTAACAAGATTTCCGAATTTTATATTCGAACAAAGCTAATGTATAACAATAAAAAAGTGGTGGTAGTAATGCCTGCCTACAAGGCTGAATCAACGTTGGAAAAAACTTTTAAAGAAATCCCTTTTGATTTCGTAGATGAGGTTATTTTAGTGGATGATAACAGTCCAGACAATACTTATGAAGTTGCTAAATCACTGGGAATTAAGCACATAATTCGTCATGATGTTAATAAAGGTTACGGCGGAAACCAAAAAACGTGTTATACAAAAGCCCTTGAATTAAATGCTGATATTGTGATAATGGTTCACCCGGATTACCAATATACTCCTCTTCTTCTTCCCGCCATGATTACAATTATTGGGAATGGCTTATATCCAGTGGTTTTTGGCTCGAGAATTTTAGGAAAAGGAGCTTTGAAAGGTGGAATGCCAATGTATAAATATATCGCTAATCGTTTCTTAACACTTTTTCAAAATATTATGTTATCTCAAAAACTCTCTGAATATCACACAGGTTATAGAGCTTTTTCGAGGAAAGTTTTAGAAAAAGTACCTTTTCACAAATGTGATGATGATTTTGTATTTGATAATGAAATGATTGCCCAAATTTTTTGGCATGGTTTTGAAATTGCAGAAATTACCTGTCCAACAAAATATTTTGAAGAAGCATCATCCATTAATTTTGCTCGTAGTTCAAAATATGGTTTAGGTGTCCTCCGAGTTTCGATACGTTATCGCTTGGCAAAATGGGGAATTTCTTGGAAATTGTTGTAAGTTAGTTTCTGATTATTTGTTACTTATAGTAAAACAACACTTAACTTTCAATTAGTTAATTTTAACTAAAATATTTTTTCAACTAATTATTATCCTCTAATTAATAATCAAGAAAATGAAAACTGCTCTCATTATTGGTGCTACGGGTTTAATCGGCAGCACATTCGTAAAGCAAATTTTGGAAAATCCAGCGTATTCAAAAGTTGTTTTATTATTACGTAAACCTCTGAATATCAGACATTCAAAGTTAACTCAAGAGATTATTGATTTTGATAAATTGAATGCTTCGAAAATTAAAGGAGATGATTTATTTTGTGCGATAGGAACTACTTTAAATAAGGCAGGGTCAAAAGAAGCACAATATAAAATTGATTGTACTTATCCCTACGAAATCGGGAAAATTGCTAAAGCTAATGGCGTAAAACAATACATTTTGGTTTCATCGGTTGGGGCAAATTTTGACTCTTCTAATTTTTATTTAAAAACGAAAGGAGACTTAGAAAAAAAGATACAATCACTCGATTTTCATAACTTTGTGAGTCTCCGCCCATCTATGCTTTTGGGTGATAGAGAGGAATTCCGTTTAGGCGAAAAAATTGGAACCGTTTTATCCACTGTTCTTTCACCTTTACTGTTTGGAAGTCTTCGTAAATATCATGGAATTAATGCCTCTGATGTTGCTGAAGCAATGCAAAAATTTGCTAATCAAGGACTTAGTGGAGTGAAATATGTTGAATATGATGAGATAATGAATAAATAAAATACTATAGAAGTGACTTCCACACAGTGATAATTTAACAATAGATAAACCATTAAACACAGATTCTTGAAGTGCCATCGTATAGTG
>JANXRS010000211.1 GCA_025356745.1 Arcicella sp. | reverse complement strand
AGAATTCTGTCTCTGAATTTAGGAACACGATGGCTCGAAAATCTAATAAAAACATGACCTTATGCAAAAAAAATGACTGAAAACTAATTGCAAGTATCTGATAAACAAATAATTACATAAATTGTAATCTTGCCAATTTAAGCTATTCTATCAATGCTCCTAAAAAAACGATGACAATACACTTATTTCTTACGTTTTTTGTTTCTTTTTCTTAGCCGCTGGGAACAGAACATTATTTAAAATCAAGCGATATCCTGGTGAATTTGGATGAAGGTTCAAATCAGTGGGTTCTTCATTCACAAAATGGCGATAATCTTCGGGGTCGTGTCCCGCATAATAACTCCAAAAACCTTTCAAAAAGGTTCCGTGAATATAACGAGCTTCTTTTAATGAGCGATTTTCTCCTAAAATGGTTACTTCTGGTTTTATAACTAATTTTTTATAGGATGTGGTTTGTCCCATAAAACCATGAATGGTTGTTTCATGGTTTTGAGTAAGCATTGTTGGTATAGGGTCATACTTTGCTGAAAATTGGAATAAACTAAAAAAGTCATTTTCCTCAGTAACAGATCTCGATTCGTTAGGATAAGCTTCAATGCTCGAAAACTCAATAACTTGTGGATGATAAACTAGATTGAAATTTTGAAAAGCAAAACATTTAGAAAAATCTAATTTAGAATCAGCATTATTGTCATATCCATCACCGTCATAATAAGCATCCACAATATCAATTCCATCAGCAGCCAGTGCAATATCATAGGTATCAGTAGCGGTACACATAGCAAACATATAACCTCCACCTGCAACAAATTCACTAATTTTTTTGGCAACCGCTAATTTTAGTTTAGGCACTTTATCAAATCCAAATTTTGTCGCATTCTTCTTATCCTCTCGTAATTGTGCTTGATACCACGGTTGCGAATTCTGATTCCAAAACTTACCCATTTGCCCCGTAAAATCTTCGTGGTGAAGATGTAACCAATCGTATTCTGGTAGTTTACTATTTAGAACTTCTTCATCAAAAATCAAATCATAAGGAATTTCAGCGTATGTCATTGCCAAGGTCACAGCATCATCCCAAGGTTGAAGGGATTTGGGAGAATATACAGCCACACGGGGAGCTTTTTGTAACTTTACAACATCCATATTTACATCTGGACTACTAATTTCTGCTCTAATTTGAGTCGCTTCTCCCTCAGAAATTACTTGATAACTAACTCCACGAATCGTTAATTCATTCTCAAATTTTTGTGCCTGTGGAAACATAAATGACCCACCCCGATAGTTTAAAAGCCATTCAACCTCTGTATCATGAGTTTTCAAAATCCAATAAGCAATTCCGTAAGATTTTAAATGATTTTTTTGCGTATCGTCCATCGGAATCAAGATTTGTGAAGCCCACAAACGTCCTGACAACGTTAAAAATATGATAAACGGAAAGATTAACCTTTTCATTGGAGTATTTTTTTTCATTATCTAAACTAAATTTGTTAATAGAAATTTAACGTTATTTTTTAAACCTAAATGAGTTTTAAGAGTACTACTTTAAACGAAGTTAGTACAAAAATAGTGCTAATTCAGAATAACAATCCTTTGTACAATTCAGAATAACAATTATGTACTGATAATTGCTCGATAATATTATGAATCTATTAGAAAATGTCTGGGAAGCACTGCGTTCAATCAGGACAAATTTGCTCAGAACCATCCTCACATCCCTTATTATTGCCATTGGCGTTACTTCATTAGTGGGTTGCCTAACGATTATTGATGGCATACAAAGCTCTGTAAATAACAGTTTTGCTGGACTCGGAGCCAATGCTTTCGATGTTAGGAATAGAGATATTTTTAAAATTAGAAAACAAGGGGAACAAGAAAAACGCTATCCTGCTATTGATTATCGTGAAGCAAAACTGTACAAAGAAAAATTTGGACATTCCGCAATCATTGGGCTTAAAGTTAATGTAACATTTAATGCTGAGGTGAAATATGAATCCAAACAAACCAATCCTAACACTAGAATCATGGGAACAGATGAGAATTATTTGGATATAAAAGGCTTTAAAATAAGTTCTGGTAGAGTTTTTTCGAGTAATGACCTTGAGAGTGGTACAAATGTATGTATTTTGGGAGTGGATGTAATTAGCCAATTATTTGATAAAAATATCAATCCAATGGATAAAGAAATTACTATCTTAGGTCAGAAAATGAAGGTAATTGGTTTATTAGAAAAAAAAGGGAGCATGATGGGTGGCGGCGATGATAGAGTAATTTTTGTTCCTTTGGAATCAGGCAGAAAAATGGCAGTTGGTAGAAGTTTAACTTTCGACATTGTAACTTCAGTACCCAATATTAATGATTTAGAAAATGTAATTGAAGAAGCCCGTGGCGTAATGCGTACTGTAAGACAAGATGTAATAGGAATGCCTGATTCTTTTTCAATTGAACGTTCTGATTCTTTAGCAAAACAATCAGAAAGCATTACGGATATTTTGAGAATAGCAGGATTTGGTATCGGTTTCATAACTCTTTTAGGGGCAGCGATTGCCCTAATGAATATTATGTTAGTATCAGTAACCGAACGGACACAAGAAATTGGAATCCGTAAATCTTTGGGAGCAACCCCATACTTAATAAGAATGCAATTTTTAATGGAAGCAGTAGTAATTTGCCTTTTGGGCGGTATTAGTGGAATAATTTTTGCTATTATTATCGGAAACCTATTTGCCCAATTATTAATGGGAAATTCAGCCAGTTTTATAATTCCTTGGGTTTGGATGTCATTAGGAATATCCGTTTGCGTAGCTGTTGGATTATTTTCAGGAATATACCCTGCTTATAAAGCCTCAAAGCTCGACCCTATAGAATCACTAAGATATGAATAAAATATTTTCATGGCGAACACCTTAGTTTTCAGAAACTTAGCAAATTCGTATCAAAAACTTTGGTTTTTTTCAAAACACGGGGTTGTAAAGTCCAATTCTATCCTCTATCTTTGTAACAGCTAAAAGCCAAATCAAATGCCCGGATGGCGGAATTGGTAGACGCGCTGGTCTCAAACACCAGTGTCTTCATTGGCATGCCGGTTCGACTCCGGCTCCGGGTACTAAAAGACCTGACATTTAATTAAATGTCAGGTCTTTTTTCTTTTGAATTAACTCAAACTAACACATGAGCCAAAAATTTTTCATTATTTATGCTGAAATATGATTGCATACTTTGAAAATGTTACTTGGGGAATTGCTGTTATACAAAATACGCCCATAATTTTCTTTGGATTATTAACGATTTATCTTTTAAATATAAAGACGAATCGTACTCTTTATATTTCTATTTGTGTAACTATTTTAACAACGTTTACCGCTCAGAAAACTAACAAAAAAGGCTTTCCAATTAAAATGGAAAGCCTTTTTTGTTAAAAGATAAACAATTATGATTTTTTCAAAATCGCAAAAAATTGTAAACCAAAACCCGATAAAACAATAATTGGTCCGAGTGTAAGCCCTAAAAATCCAAAACCAAATTCAGTTTTATCAAGGCTCATTACAAAAAAACCAATCAAAATAGTAGCAATTCCTGCTAACATTAAGGTATAATTCATTTTTCCAAAAGGAAGTTTTTCTTTATTTGTCATAGTATTTTATGTATTTGCAAAGGAAAATTCCTTTAATTATTTTTATTTTTTTTAATATAATTCATCTAATGATAATTTCAAATATCGTTCCACGGACTGGAAAGTACTTAAAATACCTACTAACGTTCCAATAATAAGCAAAACAATTAAGAGAATAATTAATTTGCTAGGTTCTTGTAAAACACTCAAACCTTCTACTTGCTGAACTGCAAATTGCTGTAAAATCATTAATAAAGTACAAGCTACCAAACCACTTATTAAGCCTTGCAATCCTCCTTTTACAACGAACGGTTTACGAATAAAAGCATTGGTTGCTCCCACTAATTGCATACTTCTAATCAAAAATCTTTGAGAATATAGTGATAATTTGATGGTATTATTTACCATTACCATAATAATTATCAGTAATAAAACTACAAATACGGAAAGAATAAGATATATTTTTGAAATATTTTTATTGATTTCATCAACTACATTTTCAACGTAAGCAACTTCATGAACACCTGATAGTTTTTCTAAATCAGTTTTTATTGCTTTCAGATTTGTTTCTGTAAAAAATTCTTCTTTAATTTTTACAGCGTACGAATTAAAAAGAGGATTATTATTTCCCAAAAATTTTCGATAATCTTCTCCCGATTCCTTGATAAATTGCTTGGCAGCAACTTCTTTAGAAATAAAGTTAATCTGAGGTGAATTATCATTTTTTAATACAAAATCACGAGTAGCTATCATTTTAAAAATAGAATCTAACTTACTAGTGCTCAAATCATTATCAAGATATACCTGAACCTCTACATTTTGTTTCAAATACTCAGCCAACTTTCGAGCATTAAGCGTAAGTAAGCCACAAAGTCCAATCAAAAACAATGCAATCGTCAAACTGATGATAACCATTGCATTGGGAGTACTACCTAATTTTTTAATTTTGGACATAGTGAAATAGTTAATAGATAATTATTTTTCAGCAGAAAAGTATAAAGATAATTTCAAAAAATGAAAACACGATTCGTTTTGCAAAAATAGTATGTTTTAATACTTCTAAAACAATCTTAACGCTTTTTAACAAAATAGCCAACTTTTTAAGTTGGCTATTTTTATTTTTTTAATTTCTTCTGTCTAATTCGTCCCTAATTTTAGCTGCTTTTTCATATTCTTCATTACTAAGAGCTTCTTTCAACATTGTATTAAGTATTTCAACTGGATTTTCTTTCAATAGCTCACCAAAAGATTTTTGAGGTTTTGCCTCTTCTTCGAAATCCTCCATTAAATCATCTTTTGATGATTCATTAATCGAGATTCCTGCTTCTGATAAAACGTTTTCATACGTATAGATAGGTACATTAAAGCGTAAACCTATAGCAATGGCATCAGAGGGACGTGCATCCACAAATGTCTCTTTAATGCCATCTGAACAATGAATTTTGGCAAAAAATACGCCTTCTTTTATATCGGTAATTGAAATCTCGCTTACTGAATAATGAAAAGTACGAGCAAACGACTTAAACAAATCGTGCGTCATGGGACGATTTGGCTCAATTTTTTCAATTTCTATGGCAATTGCTTGAGCCTCAAACATTCCAATAATAATTGGCAATCTTCGAGGACCATATTCTTCTCCAAGAACCAAGGCAAATGAGCCAGTTTGCGACGAACTTGGCGAAAGCCCTAATATTTCTAATTTAATTTTCTCCACCTTTTGGTTATTCTCTGATTTATAAATATTGCCTACAAAGATATAAACCTTAAATTTTTTAAAAAAGTTTTCTTTCGATTCATTACAAATAAAAAGACTTACAAAATTTATGTTCGTAAGTCTTCTATCAAGTTGTGAATTTGTTAAATCAATGAGTTACTACTAGTGAGAATAAGTACATTTTATTAATATGTTTGATTCATTATCGACTTTACAAGTTACCAACTTAAAACCTTATAAAGCCTTAACAGCTTTCGTTAATCTTGGTAAAATATCAAAAACATCTCCTACTATACCGTAATCTGCTGCTTTGAAGAAAGGGGCTTCTGGGTCTTTGTTAATTACCACAATCACTTTGGAAGAATTCACGCCCGCCAAATGCTGAATTGCTCCTGAAATACCTGCGGCAATGTATAAATTTGGAGAAACTTTAATACCCGTTTGTCCAACGTGTTCATGGTGAGGTCGCCAATCTAAATCAGAAACTGGTTTTGAACAAGCCGTAGCCGCACCCAAAGCATTTGCTAAATCTTCTACAATGCTCCAATTTTCGGGGCCTTTTAATCCACGACCTGCTGAAACTACTAAATCAGCTTCTGGTAAGGAAACAATTCCTGATGCTTTGTGGGTTCCCGTAACTTTTACCGCAAAATCAGATTCTTTCAAAGTTGGTGTAAATGGCTCAACTATTGCCAAATTACTTGATTCTACTACGGAAATAGCATTTTTTTTAACCGCAATAATTTGTTTTTCGCCTCTCATTTCAACTTTAGCAAATGCTTTACCCGTGTAGATACTGCGAGTTACTTTAATACCATTTGAAAAATCTGGAAGTTCTGTTACATTTGAAACAATTGAAGCCTTCAATTTTGCCGCAACTCTTGCCGCAACAGCATTACCTAAAGAAGACATCGCTAAAATAATAGTTTCAGCACCTTCTTGGGTTACAGCCAAAGATAATACATCTGAGTAAGCTTGTATGTTTCCATTAGCAAGGCGTGAATCATTAGCATGAAGTACTTTAGATGCACCAAAATTACCTGCCTTTGCTAATTCATCGTCTGTGGCAGTTCCGATAGCTAAAACAGTGGCAGTGGTACCTTTCATTTTGGCAACTTCTGAACCATAATAAACAGCTTCAAGCGATGATTTTTTCAACGCTCCATTATCTATTTCTGTGAATATTAAGACTGACATATTTTTGTTTTTTTAAGTTTATAAGAAGCAAAGGAGCAGAGTTTTATGATGGCAAATAAAGAGCGTATTAAATAAGCTGGATTCAAGTCGCAAATGCAACTTCATTATTTAAGAAATTAATTTTATAAAACTTTCGCCTCACTTCTTAAAAACCCAATTAAATCTTCGGCATTTTCGGCAAGAATCATTTTGCAAGCACCTTTTGGAGCGGGTAACATATATTTTTCAGTAAAAGTCATGTCTTCTCCAACGGGTTCAACCACTCTTAATGGTTTGGTTCGTGCCGTCATAATTCCACGCATATTAGGGATTTTCCATTCAGCAATTGGCTCTTGACAACCTAAAACTAAGGGTAAATTGGCTTCAATATCTTCTTTTCCGCCTTCAATTTCACGGGTCATTTTGGCAGTTGTTCCGTCAATTTCTAATTTCATAATAGGTGATAAAGAGGGTATTCCTAACATCTCGCCAACCAATCCATGAACAACACCACTGTTATAATCTATTGACTCACGACCCATCAAGATTAAGTCATATTTTTCTTGAGCGGCAATTGTGGCAATTTGTACCGCCGTAAAATATGAATCTTTTGGCTCACAATTTACTCGAATGGCGTCGTCTGCACCAATAGCGAGACATTTACGGATAACTTGCTCAGAATCAACTTCTCCAACGTTTAAAACTGTTAAAGTTCCACCCGTTTGCTCCTTCAATTCAACCGCACGAGAGAGTGCATAATCATCGTAAGGTCCTGTGATAAAGGTTACACCAGCTTTATTAAATTTGGTATCTCCGTCAGTAAATGATATTTTCGCTGTAGTATCGGGGACACTTGTTACGCAAACTAAAATTTTCATGATAATTTATTTTTCACATTTGTTCAATGTGGAATTAGATTTAAACCGCAATAAAATTACATATTTTCCTGCAATATTAACGAAAAGTTTTAAAATTAGTATGCAAGCATACTAATTTTAATAAAATAAATATTTTGATGAACAATAGATTAGAAATACTTAGACAATTTGTGGCAGAAGAACCACAAGACCCATTTAATCACTATGCTTTGGCGACTGAATTATTAAAATTTGATAAAACTGAATCAAGGCTGATTTTTGAATATTTACTAAAAAATCATGCTGATTATTTAGCTACTTATTATCATTTAGGAGCATTATATGTAGAACTGGGCGAGCTTCAATTAGCCGAAACAACCTATTTATCGGGTATAGAATTGGCACAAAAAATTGGGAATGAAAAGACTTTAAAGGAGTTAAAAGGAGCCTATCAAATGTTTTTGGATGAGTTGGAGGATTGAAGTCAATATCATAGTTGCTTTTACAAAATACTAGTAAAAGCAACCATGATAAACAGATTTACGCCCATTCAAAAGTGTGGAACTACATATTTTTACCTGCCACAAATCCCGTAGTCCAAGCAGCTTGAAAATTATAACCACCAGTAACTGCATCAATATCAAGCACTTCTCCTGCAAAAAACAAGCCTTTGATAAGTTTACTCTCCATTGTTTCGGGATTAATTTCTGATAAATTTATCCCTCCGCAGGTTACAAATTCTTCCTTGAAAGTTGTTTTTCCTTGAACTTTCTGAGATGAATTTATTAAGTTTTCAATCAATTTATGGGTATGCTTTACCGTCAAATCAATCCATCGAAGATTTTCGTCAATTTCTGATAGTTCACAAAAACGTTTCCACAAACGAGATGGCAGTTCAAATTGCTGATTTGATTGAATGAGTTTTTTGGGATTAGTCTTTTTAATTTCTTGAAATACTTCTCGGATTTTATTTTCGGAAACGTCTGGAATCCAATTGATTATGACGGTAAAATCATAAGATAAATCCGCTAATTCTCTGGCTCCCCATGCGGATAATTTTAACACAGCAGGAGCTGAAAATCCCCAATGAGTTACCAATAATGCTCCATCTTGAATTAACTTTTTCCCCGCCACTTTTACGGAGGCTTTTTGTACACTTACGCCTGCAAGGTCATGGAAATGAGAAGTTGGAACGTTGAAAGTAAAAAGAGATGGTACGGGTGAAATAACGGTATGTCCCGTATCCATAAGCCATTGATAACCAGTAATACTAGGATTACCGCCTGTGGTGACTAAAATAGTATTTGCAGGTATAATTTCTCCCGATTGAAGTTCTAAACCCGTAATTTGATTATCTTCAAAATTAATTTTGCTTACTCCGAAGGAAGTCATTACCTTGATACCTAAATGTTTAGCTTTTTGCTCCAAACATTGGGCGATAGATTCTGAATTGTCACTTATTGGGAACATTCTTCCATCATCTTCTTTTTTTAGTTCAACTCCCTGTTCTTCAAACCATTGAACAGCATTTTGAGCATTAAATTGATTAAATAATGGACGCAAAAAAAAACCTCCTCGTGGGTAAAATTTCGCTAATTGTTTATTATCAAAACAAGCATGGGTAACATTGCATCGCCCACCACCCGAAATACGAACTTTATTTAAAACTGTCCGATTCTTTTCGAGAAGTATTACCTTTGCCTCAAGATTATTTTCAGCGGCTGAAATTGCTCCAAAGAAACCCGCCGCTCCCCCACCAATTACGATTATTTGTTTTTTATTCATATTACCACAAAAGTATCAAAAGTTCATAGAAGAATTGTTTACTACTGGACATACAGGAGTTTTCCCTGATCAGCATTTTTAAAAATGTCGTTTAATAAGCCAATGAATCTTTTCAAGGACCAAATTTTAGCTTTGATGATTGAAATCCCTTGCCTGAAATATGAAGTTGCCAACC
>JANXRS010000210.1 GCA_025356745.1 Arcicella sp. | reverse complement strand
GGTTGGCAACTTCATATTTCAGGCAAGGGATTTCAATCATCAAAGCTAAAATTTGGTCCTTGAAAAGATTCATTGGCTTATTAAACGACATTTTTAAAAATGCTGATCAGGGAAAACTCCTGTATGTCCAGTAGTAAAGGTAGAACTCACAAAAGTTTCTGAACTTAATGATAGTCAGTCAATTATGAGAATGGTTTATAAGATAATTGAAAAAGACAAAAGGAAGGAAAAAATTGAAATGATATTTTTTCCTTCCTTTTGTCTTTTTTCACAGCGTTTCAATTTTAAAAAATACTGGAATAGCAGGTGTTTCGTAGTATTCAGGAGCTTGTTGGATTTTATCAACCACATCCATTCCTTTAATAACTTCACCAAAAACCACATAATTTCCATTCAGTTTTTGAGCCTCTATTTCATTGGTTACGATGTAAAATTCCGTTGGTGAAGAAGCCTTTTCGGGGTTGCCTTCATCATAGCGTGCCATGGCAATTGCCCCCCGTTTATGGGTAAGTTCTGGATGATATTCGGGCGGAACAAGATAGTCTAATTGGTCTAAATATTCTCCTCCACCTTGAATGGCAGTTTGATAAACAATTCGATAAAACTTACGACTAACGTAATAATTTGATTTAATTAATCGAATAAAATTTGCTCTGTGAAGGGGTGTTTCGGTATATAACTTTATCGTAATATCACCCCCAACGGTTTTGATAACCACCTCATTTTCAGGATTCTTACTACCATATTCAGTCAAAAATGTTTTTGGGTCTTTATCGAAAAGTCGTAAGTCTTTTTTGCAGGAATTAGAGACAAAAATTAATATAGATAGAAAAAATATAATTCGTTTTGACATGATAACGTTATTGATGATTAGTTAATGGTTATCGGATATTTCTAGCAAATTTATATCTTTAGATGATTGATTACTAATAATTTATCGGAACAATTTTAAACTTAAATAACAAGTAACTCATTAATGAATACCTAAAATCAAATTCCCGCTAACTTGCTCAAATTTACCGATTTAAAGGTCTCTATTTTAATATTTTCACCAAAAATCGCTTACTCACACTCGCTATAATCTACCATTTACTAAATATAGACAATCATTAACACATTAAAAAATCCCTCTCCAAAATTCTGGAGAGGGATTTTTTAATGTGTTAATGATGAAGGAAAAGTTGGATGAATTACTTCGTAATCATCCATAGATTTGGGTTTTTTAAATAATGCCCTAAAAGTATCGGTCATATAAAAAATATCTTCTACTTTACTTTTTGCCATTCTAATCAAATAATTATTCAATCCATTTCGTATGGTACGGTCAAAAATATTACGAAGAATAACTAAATCGCTTTCATGTTCACAAAAATCTTCGACAACATACATGGTAAATCCTCTATCATCTGGTTGAGCATTGTACAATACCAAATGGAAGTCTCTTTCGTGAATAAATGAAATTACTCTATTCTTAGAATAATCATAAAACATATTGTTGGTATCAACCAATAAATCAAGAATTCTTACCTCATTATTGGTTACATTAAGGTTATCTGTAATATTTTGAAATTTATTTTCGATTGACATATTTTTAATTTTTTATTGATTCCTGATTGATTATACTCATATATTATTTAAATTTTATGATTAAATATAACAATTCAAAGCACTTAGGCAGATATTTTTTAAATATAGTGGTAGCATCAAAATCGGTTAAAACTGAATTTCTACAAAAAGTGTATTTCTATAAAAACAAGGTTTAAATAAAATTTAGTAGAAAAAATGCAATTCTGAAAGATATGTATTCAGTAAAATCTATTTCAGTAAAATGAGTATTTTTTTAGGGAAATACCTTATTTACTTAACCCTGTTTTAAGAAAATTAAGGTTTTTAGTTGTAATGTTTGTCTTTTTATAAGGAGATGAGGGTAGGTTTTAAAAGACAGCTTTTAAACAGTAAAAATATCAATTTATACGAAATTGGTATCAAAAATCAAGAAATCACTTTTTCGTCTTTCTTTTCCACGATTTCGTCTCATAATCAAATGAAAACCAACAAGAGGCTTTAATTTTGAAGTTATAGAATATAAATATGATTCTCTTAACAAAGATAAATAGAGAAATGATAGGTTACTTTTTAATAGATTTTAAGAACTAAATAATTTCTTAATCTATTTCATGGTTCTTTTATCATGTTAATCAAATCTTAGAATTATTCAATTAGTAATAGAAAAGATAAATTTTATATTATCACCATTTATAACACTTCATCACAAATAGAAGACTTTTAATTGAGAAGTTTAAAGAGGTTTCACAGCAAAGCCACTCCGATTTTCGGAGTGGCTTTCTTTTTTCAAAAACTATCTAACAAAATATATGTTATACTAAGTAAGGAGTAAATAATAAGTTGGTCAATCTCTACCTTTTATTAGGTAGTTCCATTTAGGTCTTTTATCATCGAAAGTAACATAATTTTTGATATTATCTTTAAATTTCTGACTGACCTCTCTTTTGTTTAAATAT
>JANXRS010000209.1 GCA_025356745.1 Arcicella sp. | reverse complement strand
GGTTGGCAACTTCATATTTCAGGCAAGGGATTTCAATCATCAAAGCTAAAATTTGGTCCTTGAAAAGATTCATTGGCTTATTAAACGACATTTTTAAAAATGCTGATCAGGGAAAACTCCTGTATGTCCAGTAGTAAAGGTGCTTTTCACATCAAAGATAATAATTTACCCAAAAACTATCATGTTGGATTTGATGGATTGATATAATTTACTCAATTTTACATTAAATTTATAAAAAACAATAATGCGAATTCTTACAGGCATACAAGCATCGGGCAGACCACACTTAGGAAATATTCTTGGGGCAATCCGTCCAGCCATTGAACTATCGAAAAATCCAGCCAACGAATCTTTCTTATTTATTGCTGATTTACACACCCTTACGTCCTTGAAAGACGGTAAACAACTGCGTGAAAATACGTATGCTATTGCGGCAGCATGGTTGGCTTGCGGTTTTGATGCGGATAAAAATTTCTTTTATAGGCAATCAAAATTAGCTGGTTATCATACGGAATTAATGTGGTATTTAAACTGTTTTATGCCTTTTTCACGCTTGTCGCTTGCTACCAGTTTCAAAGATAAATCCGAAAATTTGGCGGAAGTAAACGCTGGATTATTTACTTATCCAATCCTACAGGCGGCAGATATTATGTTATATGATGCTCAAATCGTACCTGTTGGGAAAGACCAACGCCAACATTTAGAAATGACTCGTGATTTGGCTGTAGCATTTAATCGTCAATATGGAGAAGATACGTTGGTACTTCCAGAAGCAAAAATTGATGAAGCCGTAATGACCATTCCTGGAATTGATGGACTTAAAATGAGTAAGTCATTAAATAATTACATTGATATTTTCTTGAATGAAAAAGAATTATTGAAAGTAGTTAAAAAGGTGGTAACTGATGCTAAATTATTAGAAGATCCAAAAGACCCAGGGACTGATAATGTATTCAAATTATATTCTTTGGTAGCAAATGTAGAGGAAATCGAAGAAATGAAGATTAATTATTTAGCGGGAGGATATGGATACGGACACGCAAAAAATGCCCTTCATGCTGTTTTAGTAAGGGAATTTGCCGAGGAGAGAGAAAGATTTGAGTATTATATAAATCACATTCCAGAACTCGAACAAAAATTGCAAGAAGGCGAAGCAAAAGCGGAGGTGATTGCAAAAGCAACCATTCAAAGAATTAGAAAAAAAATGAATTTAGATGATTAATCAACTCGACACACAGGCTTTTTTATGGCTAAATTCTCAACATATTGATTCATTAGACTCCATAATGGCTTGGATTTCAGGAAGAAATTCTTGGTTTCCATTGTATGCTGTTATCATTGGAGGATTAATTTGGCGGTATAAAACTCGTTCATTAGGAATGTTGTTAATTATTATTTTTAGCGTTATTATCTCTGACCAAGTATGTTCAAGTATTCTAAAACCTTTAATTCACCGATTACGACCTTGTCATGAGCCTTCTATTCAAAATTTTGTTCATGTAGTTGGAAATTGTGGAGGGCAGTTTGGTTTTTGTTCCTCACACGCTGCCAATACATTTGCTTTGGCAACTTGCTTATTCTTATTAATTGGAAAGGAATTTCCGATGTTAATATATTTCTTTATTTGGGCAATAATTGTTTCTTACAGTCGTATATACGTGGGTGTGCATTATCCACTTGATGTACTCGCAGGAGCAGGAATTGGCGTTTTAGCAGCCTCATTTTGTCATAAAATTTACCCTTATTTTTTATTAAAAAATAACCATGAAAATCCTTAAAAGCTTTTTGTTTCTGCCTTTATTATTCCTTATTTTTTCCTTTAAAAATTATCCTCTTTCGTCATTAAAATTAAGTGCAGATGAAGCCGAAAAGATAGTAGGTGTATGGTTTACGGATGATAAAACATCTAAAATACAAATCTACAAGATAGATAATCAATATTTTGGGAAAATTATATGGCTTTCATCAAAAGAAAATCAAGGAGAATTGAAAATTAAACCCAAAATTGGGTATCAAATTTTTAGAAAATTCGTTTTTGAAGGAAAAAATGTTTGGTCGGGCGGACAAGTGAGCGACCCAAGAAGTGGCATGACTGTTTCTGGAAAAATGACATTGAAGAACGAGAATACTTTAAATGTAAGAGGATATTTAGGTACGCCTGTATTTGGAAAAACGGTTGTACTTGTGAGGGTGGAGTAGGAATTTTTTAAATTTCTAAGTTGGCAAATATGAATTTATCAAATCACCAACTTAGAAATTTGAATATTACAAACTTAAAAGAAATGCCATCGTATCCACCCCATCAGCATAATCCCATAATTTAGGTTTCTGAGCATCTCCAAAATTTACACTCTTTTCAAGCCAAGAATTTTTAGAGACGATACACTGAATTTTATTTCTGTTTTCTTTAATTATTTTTTTCAAATCTCCTTCATTTTTGTATTCTTCATAAAAAATAACCGAAATTGGAGATACCAAAGCCTCACTAGGAGCTAAAATCATAAAGCCATTATCAAAGTGAGGCATCATATTTACTAAATAGATAGATTTATTATAGTCATAATTATTTTTATATTTATTATGATAAAAAATATCTCCCAAAGGTTCTATTGAGTCATAAAATTTTGTAAAATCATAATTTTCAGGCACATACATTTTGGAAATATTTCGGCAGCCCAATCCGTAATAATCAGTAATATCTTTTCCTAAATTTAAAAAATCTTCTTCGGTTTCATTTCCCTTTAAAATTGCCACAGATGTTCTATTTTTACGGATAATATGGGGTTTATTTCTGAAATAATATTCAAAATATCGAGCAGAATTGTCTGAACCAGTGGCAATTAAAGCATCTACTTCATTCAACTTATCGGCGATTCTAATTTCTAAATTTGGATTAATTTCTAATAATTTTTCAATCAAAACCGTCATTAAATAAGAATCTTGTGAACTCAATTTTGCCACACACGCATGACCCGATAGTACAATTGTCATTAAATCATGAAATCCTACCGCAGGGATATTTCCTGCCATAATTACCCCAACACTTTTAATAGTTTTGGATTTATCGGGAATGTCATAGAGTTCAGTCCATTGAATCAATAATTCTTCTTGTAAAAAGTAATCAGCAATGGCTTTCAACGATTTCTTTGTATTCTCGATGGTAAACCAGTTATTTTGATGGGCCGCTCTATCCGCCCAAAGTTCAATTTCCGCTTGATTTTCAACGGCATTCAAATATAGCCCTAAGTCGGAGAAAGCCTTGATTCTTGCTTGTAATGTCATGTTTTTGTAATTTTACTGCAATTTACGTAAAACTAATGAAATAAATATTTTACAATACTCTTCAAACTTTGTAGGCTATTAAAAGTTTAACTATTAAATTTGTATCAGTTTTTATTTATGTGAGTAAAATTTGAGTTTAAAATTACCTACTCATAAACATTAAAGAAGAATTTTATGGCAATTATCATCACAGAGGAATGTATAAACTGCGGGGCGTGTGAACCCGAATGCCCAAATACTGCAATTTACGAAGGTGGCGTTGAATGGACTTGGGGAGGCGGTACAAAATTAGTAGATGTAGAATTAGAAGATGGGTCATCAATTGGCGGAAAAGAACCAATGAAACCAGTTTCTGATGAATTTTATTATATTGTTGCCGATAAATGTACTGAATGTATGGGTTTTCATGAAGAACCCCAATGTGCGGCAGTTTGTCCTGTAGATTGCTGCGTGCCAGACCCAGACCATGAAGAAGATGAAGAAACGCTTCTTGGTAAAAAAGCGTGGTTACACGCTGAATAAAAAATTTAGAGTATGTTTATAATTTAAGAGTTGC
>JANXRS010000179.1 GCA_025356745.1 Arcicella sp. | reverse complement strand
AAAGAATATAATTATTCCAATATATATTCTTTACATTGTTCAATTAAATTTGATTATTCCGTGAAAATTAATTTTATCGTCTTGTCTTTATCTTTTTCAAAATCCAATTTCCAACTTGTTCTCCTTCCACAAATCCATTATCTAAAGCTGGGCGAAAATGAATTCCGCCGTAAAGTCGACTAATTGATGCCATTTGTGCAGCCTCTGTAAAAGAGTTGAATTTTCTAACAGGTAAACCGTAAGCAATTTCCGTAGAATCCGAGAAGGCAACATTATTACCTAACGTTTTATTCAGAACAACCATTGCCGCCGCAGAAATAACTGAGTGTCCTGAAGGATATTCTGGGAACGGAGGAGTCTGTAAAACGGGAACCCAATCTTTATCAATATTGGCATTAATAATACTCTCAGGACGAACTCTAACGGTACGATACTTTTCTGTCCAACATGAAATAAAACCGTCAAAAATTGCCATTGATGTTAATAAATATGCCTCAACAGTTTGTCCTAAATCTGCTTTTTGTTGGCGAGTAACTAAAGAAGTAATTCCCATCCAATGCCCACCAGGAGACACTTTTTTAGTAGCAAACATGGCATGACCCGTAATATTCATTTTGAAAGGATTACAGTCCCAAAAGTTGGCAATGTCTCTTTGTTCTTCCGTTAAGTTTTTCACGGTATTATAACAATCCATTACTTCATTATAATACTGACTTCCTTTTTTTAAGTCGAATTTTGAAGGAGCTAATGGCGGAAATTGACAACAAGTATCAAGTGTCAGTGGTCTGATTTTCATCCAATTAGGTTCTACAGCATCCATATATGCGGGCGGTGTGGGTGTCCAAGTACCTGGCAAATTAGTAACTGTATATCTGAATCCACGAGTTTGTTTGTAATTATCCTTCTTAGAATAATTCATAATTGAGGCGGCTACAGAATCACCAAAAGCAATTGAGTTTTCGTAAATATCCGTTGGAATTCCAGTAGCTTTATATTCTTTCCACAATTTTTCTTCAAAGCCCACATACACATCTTGGGCGAAAGTTAGATTTTTCCCAATCGTTAAAAAAGCACGAGTCGCCGCTAAACCATTACAGATTTTTTTAGTAGTATCTAAAGAATACACTTTTTTGAATCCTTTCAATTGCCCAACCATTGATTGATATTTTGGATTGCCTGCAATTCCTGCCTCGTACGCTGCTAAGGAAGCATACATATAGATACGACTCGAAACGGGTGGAGGAAAAATATCGTGAATAATTGATTCTGTTACTTGGAGCTGAGTTCGGCGTAAAAATTCTGGATTTTCAGCCGCTTTTTTCCATTCGCCATTGTCTTTTTTACAACTTAATATTAAGGAAATACCTGTTAATAAAACAAGAAGATTACGTTTCATCGGTTAGTTTTTAAAAATATAGTATAAAATTACACAAAATGAATTGATTTAATAAATACAACTTACTAAATGATTTTTTATTATTGGTAAAATGAAAATTACCTCATTCCTTATTTTTTATCAGGTTGAACGCATTTAAAAATGCGAGTTATTTATAAAATTAAGAACTTTGTCAGATGAACTGGCAAACTTTCTTTCAAGACGTCCCCGATTTTCGTATAAATCGACGTAAACAGCACAATTTATTAGACATTTTAGTAATATCAGTCTGTGCCTTCGTGTGCGGAGCAGACGATTTTGAAGATATTGCCCTTTATGGAACTCAAAAAGAGGCTTTTCTTCGGACATTTTTGGAATTACCTAATGGTATTCCTTCGCATGATACCTTTAATAGAGTCCTAAAATTTTTAGATAAAGAAGCTTTTGCCGAGAGTCTTTATCGTTGGTCAAAGGAGATTTTATCGACTTTAAATGAGCAATACACTCAAATTAATATTGATGGTAAAGTCCTTCGAGCAACGGCTAAATCTGGTCATAAAAAATCAGGTCTTTGCTTATTAAGTGCTTGGGTTTCTGACCATAAACTAATCTTAGGACAACAAAAAGTAGATTCAAAGTCAAACGAAAAAACGGCAGTCCCTGACCTCTTGAATAGTCTTGATTTAAAAGGTAGTATCGTATCAATTGATGCCATGGCTTGTGATGTTAAAAATGCTGATTTGATTACTTCAAAACAAGGTCATTACATCTTGGCATTAAAGAACAATAACAAGCATATTTATCAGCAAGTTAGTCAAAGATTCGCCCAAGTGAAATTCCAACTACCTAAAGATGAACATATTGACTTTGGTAGTGGTAGAATTGAAACAAGAACTTGTTATGTCGAAAGTAACCTTGCTCTTTACGATGATTTAGCTCATTGGAAACATCTTGAAAGTATCATAATAATAGAATCAAAACGAGAAATTAAGGATAAAATTAGTTTTGAAACACGCTTTTATCTCAGTGATTTAGCACTCCAACCCAAAGAATTTAATCAATATATCCGCAATCATTGGAGTATTGAAAATAGCTTACACTGGCAATTGGATGTAACTTTTCGAGAAGATTTGCAAAGAACAAAAACTGGTAATGCTCCTGAAAACTTAGCCATCATACGTAAGTTGTCTTTGCAATTACTTAACAAAGTAACTGATAAAGAAAGCATCAAAAGTAGAAGAAAATTGGCAGGTTGGAATGACCAATATTTACTTCAATTACTTTTTAATATTTAAATGCGTTTAACCTGATT
>JANXRS010000387.1 GCA_025356745.1 Arcicella sp. | reverse complement strand
CTGGTTTTAGGTTTATGTTAACATAAATACTTCATTTTTAGGTTTTATCTTAAATTGAATCTTTTTTCATTATCCAAAATAAGCTCAATTTGTATTTTTCCAAGCAGTTTTATTGTACTTTTAAATGCGTTGAACCTGTCTGAAAGTCTGTATTTTTCTTCAACAGGAAAAGTATTCGTAAATTAACGAATACTTTTCTTTATTTCACGAGCCTTCTTCCAAACCTCCAAATCATAAAAATTATCCATAAGAATAATGGGCTAAAATCTAATAATTAATAACCAGCAGCTAATAACTACTAACCAATTACAAGTCTCTCAACAGGCATATCTCCGACTAAATGACTCTCGATAATTTCCTCAACATCAGATAGTTGAACATTGCCATAGAATGTTCCTTCTGGATAAATTACCATAGTTGGTCCAAAGGCACAGAAGTCTAAACAACCCGCTTTTTGGGTTCTTATTTCGGTTAATAATCCTTTTTCTTTTAATGAGTTTTTGAAAGCATCAACCAATGCCATGCCTCTTTCATCACCGCAACATTTTTTGGGTGCATCTTTCTGATTTGTACAGATAAAAACGTGTTTCTTGTATTTCATTATTTGTTTGTAAAGTAAAAAAGTCCAACCTATTACGCAATTTAACAGTTTTATCTTAAATTTGACTTACAACTTATAGACTTACGAATTACGAAAACAAAATAATGACTTTTCAAACCCAAGAACAATACCAATTTATCGAAAGTATCCTTTTTGAAAATCTGGGCTATAACCCAGTAATGCTTGATTTTCAGTTTTTTTACGGAGGGAATTTCAATCTTGCCGTAAAAGTGAAAATAGCTGAAGGTGATTATTTCATTAAATGGAATCAAGGCGATCACGAAGGAATGTTTGAATCTGAAGCACGAAGTTTGAAACTCTTGAGAGATAAAGGCGTAATGTCAATTCCGCAGGTAATTAATTATGGTAAAATTGTGGATAAAGAGTATTTGATGATAGAATTTTTGACGGCAAGTTTCAAACAAGAAAATTATTGGCAAGACTTCGGACAAAAACTGGCACAACTACACAAACACACAAATTCTCAGTTCGGACTAGATTTTAATAATTACATCGGGGCATTGCGACAGTCGAATGAATGGATGGATGATGGCGTACAATTTTTTATCGAAAAACGTCTCAAAATTCAAGCAGGATTGGCTCTTTATGACCGTAAAATTTCAGAAGAATTACACGCTAAATTTAATCAATTATACGAAAAGTTACCTTCGTTGATTCCCAATGAGAAGCCCGCTTTGCTCCATGGAGATTTATGGTCTGGCAATGTAATGACTGATAATCAAGGACTTGTGGGTTTGGTTGACCCTGCCTGTTATTACGGTTTGCGAGAAGCCGAATTAGCTTTCACAACCATGTTTGGTGGATTTGAGACAACTTTTTACGAGGCCTATCACGAAGTAAATAATATCGAAAATGGCTTTGGTGATAGAATTCCGCTCTATAATCTATATCCGCTGATGGTTCATGTAAATTTATTTGGGGGAGGATACTTAGATGCAGTAGAGAAAATTTTGAAGAAGTTTTTAGATTAAGTTTAATCAATGAAAAAAATAGAACAATTATCGGAAATTAGTTAATGAATTGAAGCTCATAAATGGCTAGGATGAATTTATCAACTGAAACTTGGATTTAGCTTTTATGGAAGGGATTCCCAATAACTACTAACTAAATCTCCACCACAATTGCCTCTCTAACAGGACGATATTCCAAATCCACCATAGAAGCATTCACAAACAAAGTCTCGCCTACTTGGTATTGTCCATACGCTTCATGTATATGCCCAAAAACGTGTAATTTTGGTTGTACACGATTTTGAACGACATCCAATAAATCCTCACAACCTACCTTTTCTCCTCTATCAGTTGCATCCAAAATGCCGAAAGGCGGTCCATGCGTAATGAGAATATCGGTATTGGTCGGAATCAAATCCCAATGTTTACGGATGGCTTTTCCTCGTTTACGATTAAATGCCCAATCATAAAACCACGGCTGAATTGGTGATCCCCAAATATGCAATCCTTTAATCAAAATGCCGCTATCATTTAGGTAGGTTGCATTTGTAATTAGTCGTTTAGCTTCTTTTGGATACTTCTCAAAAAAGAAATCATGATTCCCCGCAATGACCACTTTGTGACGATGAGGCAATGACCCCATCCATTCATTAAACATTTCAATTTCTTCTATTCGCCCCTTGGAAGAAACATCTCCTGCATGAATCAATAAATCACCGTCAGGAATGCTCATGCGGTGTTGTAGGCTATGAGTGTCGGAAATACAAACTATTTTCATTCTTCTTTCAACTATTTTCGATAAATTTAGCCAAACAAACTGAAAACCTATGCAACGGAGAACATTTCTTAAACAAACCACTGCCCTTACGGTATTATCGACAACACAAATAAAAGCTCAAACTGCCAATTTTCCCATTGTTCTTACAACATGGAAAAATGAAAAAGCCAATGATGCCGCTTGGGAATCTCTCCAAAAAACGGGAAGAGCTTTAGATGCCGTGGAGGCAGGAGCAAGAATTCCCGAAGCCGACCCAAATGATACCTCAGTGGGTTATGGTGGCTTCCCCGACCGTGATGGTTTTGTAACCTTAGATGCTTGTATTATGGACGAAAAAGGAAATGCTGGTTCAGTAACTTTCCTCCAAAATATTATGCATCCCATTTCGGTAGCTAGAGCCGTGATGGAGAAAACTCCTCACGTGATGCTATCGGGTGAAGGAGCCTTACAATTTGCTCTTTCTCAAGGATTTAAGAAAGAAAATTTATTAACTGATAAGGCCAAAAAAGCATGGGAAGAATGGAAAAAAACTTCAAAATACGAACCTAAAATCAATATTGAACGCCACGATACCGTAGGATTATTGGCGTTGGGCAAAAAAGGTGAAATTTCAGGAGCTTGTTCTACAAGCGGATTAGCTTTTAAAATGCACGGTAGAGTTGGTGATTCACCCGTAATCGGAGCAGCAGTTTTTTGTGATGATGAAGTTGGCGGAGCTTGTGCCACAGGTTTAGGTGAATTTGTGTTAAAAACACTTGGCTCATTTTTGATTGTAGAATTAATGCGAAATGGGAAAACCCCTCAACAGGCTTGCGAAGAAGCAATTATGCGAATCGTGAAACGATATAATTATAAAGAATTCCAAATTGGATACCTTGCCTTAAACAAAAAAGGTGAATACGGAGCTTACTCAATTCAATCAGGATTTAGTTATACGCTTACTGAAAAAGGAGTTACGAAGGTTGTTGAGGCAAAAAGTTATATGAAATAGAAATAGTGCCTTTTTGTCAGGAAAATGACTTAAAAGATTATTGGCAAGTTGTTTGTAAATATAATCAAACCTAAATATTCAAACAAACATGATACCTTTGTAAATTAGTTATCATGTTTTACTTTTACTGACGATACTCCGCAACAAAATGGACGAACAAGAAGAAATAAAGCCAACTCAAACCTATTCTGACCTCGAAAAACACCGTGTTTTCGACAAAGAATTCATGCCTCATATAGACTCCATGTACAATTTTGCCTTCCGTTTAACTAACGATGAAGATGATGCAAATGACCTCGTACAGGATACTTATCTCAAAGCATTTAGATTTATTAACTCATTCTCTCAAGGAACGAATGCAAAAGCTTGGTTGTTCCGTATTTTGAAGAACAGTTTTATAAATGATTTTAGAAAAAAGTCGAAAGAACCCGCTAAAGTTGATTATCAGGACGTTGAAACAACTTATAATTCAGAGGAAGATGCTGAGACTAATCAAACCGTAGATTTACGAGTAGAATCAGTTCAAGATTTAATTGGAGATGAAATTGCGAATGCACTAAATGCCCTTCCAGTTGATTTTAGGACGGTAATTATTCTATGTGATGTTGAAGGATTTACCTACGAAGAAATGGCAAAAATTCTTGATATTCCCATTGGAACGGTTCGTTCACGCCTTCACCGTGCGAGAATGTTATTGAAAGATAAATTAAAATCTTATGCCAAATCATTAGGGTATGATGTTAATGCTGACAGTATGGCAGATTAGAGGTTGAATCATTAGTTTTTATAATTACTAATGACACATTTTAACCATTGGTTTTTTTGTTAAACATTTTATTCAACCATTAACCAATGACTAATAGCAATAAACATTTTTTTACTTCTTTGGGAATTATTTTAAAATTCGCCCTGTTTACTAACTACTTGATTCATAAAACGATAAACACATAAATTGCCAATATCAAGATATTGCTTAATCTATAAAAAAAATGGTTTCCGAGGCTGAGAAAATTCAAAAAAAGATATCATGCGAGCATAAAGCTGATTGCATGAAAATGGTGCAACTGATTGTAGATGGTCAGGCAAGTGATGAACAAATTAATCAATTCAAATTGAACATGGATAAGTGTTTGCCCTGTGAAAAAGGATATGAATTGGAAAAATGTATTAAGGAAACTATGAAATTAAGATTAGAAAAAAAAGCTATTCCTTTAAATTTGATTGACTGTATAAAGCAGAAAATCAATATGTTATAAAATTTTATTTTAGAATTATTTTAAGTTATTAAGTTAATCGTTTTACACGGTTTAACTTAATAACTTTTTATTTTTGTAATAAATCAATATCAATCACTCTTGGAAAACGGTAAACTCATCATCTTCTCTGCTCCATCTGGTTCGGGCAAGACTACTATTGTCAAACATCTTTTGGCAAACAACAATAACTTAGGCTTTTCAATTTCTGCCTGTACACGTGATAAGCGGGGACGTAACGAAGAAAATGGAAAGGACTATCACTTTATGACTCCTGATGAATTTAAGCAAAAAATCGTTCATGACGAATTTGTGGAATGGGAAGAAGTCTATCCAGGAGCCTATTATGGCACGTTAAAATCTGAAATCGAACGACTCTGGGCATCTGGAAAACACGTGATATTTGATGTGGATGTGCGGGGAGGCGTGAAATTAAAGGAATATTATAAACAAAGAGCCTTGTCTATCTTTGTCAAAGTACCAAGCGTTGAAGAATTAGAAAAACGCCTTCGTGAGCGTGGAACTGATTCGGAGGATTCCATCTCGAAACGAGTTTTCAAAATGAAATTTGAAACGGCTTTTCAAGACCAATTTGATATTATTTTAATAAATGATGACTTGATAACGGCGTTTGAAAAAGCACAGAAATTATTTGATGAATTTGTGAAATGAAAATTGGCTTATTCTTTGGGTCTTTCAACCCAATCCATATTGGACATTTAATTGTGGCAAATGTCATGGTAAACACAACCGACTTAGAACAAGTTTGGTTTATAGTTTCGCCCCAAAATCCATTTAAGAAAAATAATTCACTTCTGCATGAATTTGACCGTTTGGCAATGGTTGAAAAATCCATTGCTGATAACGCTAAATTCAAAGTAACAGATATTGAATTTTCGATGCCAAAGCCGTCCTTCACGATTGATACGCTCATAAGAATACAAGAAAAATACCCTCAGCATGAGTTTAAACTTATTATTGGTGGCGATAATTTAGCTCAATTTCCAAATTGGAAAAACCACGATAAAATTTTGGAATATTTTGGATTATACGTTTATCCAAGACCTAATGCTGTGAAAAGTGACTTAGAAAATCATCCAAATGTGAAGTTCGTAAATGCCCCATCTTTAGATATTTCAGCAACTTTTATTCGGGAGTGTTTAAAGAATAGAAAATCCATTAAATACATGGTGCCAGAGGTGGTGGAGGAATATATTTTGTGGAAGAGATTTTATTTATAAAGCTATGAAAATTAGTATTTTAGGTTGTGGTTGGCTTGGCTTTCCACTCGGAAAACATTTAGTAGAAAATGGGCATTCCGTTAAAGGTTCAACGACTTCTGAAAGCAAAATGCCCTTGCTTTCAGCGGTAGGTATTCAGCCTTTTTTGCTTAAATTTTCTCCTCAAGTTGAAAGTAAGAATATTCTCAATTTTTTGAATTCCGAAGTTTTAATCATCTGTATTCCTCCAAGGGCTGGCAAGTACGGAGAAGATTTTCACGTTCAACAAATTGAATCTTTACTAAAATATTTGCCTTTATCTGCAGTAAAATTCATTATTTACACTTCATCAACTTCCGTTTATCCAGACCTTAATCGTGAAGTGACGGAAGAAGATAAAGTTATCGAAAATCATGCCTTGATTAAGGTTGAAAATTTATTGAAAAGTCTTCCTCAAAACGTTACTATTCTCCGTTGTGGCGGATTGATGGGTGGTGAAAGAATACCAGCAAAATACTTTGCAGGAAAGACGATTAATACTGGAAAAATACCTGTGAATTATGTTCATCAAGAAGATGTAATTCAGATAATTTCAATGATTTTAGAGAAAGGATTTTGGAATGAAACTTTCAACGTAGTTTCTCCTGTACACCCAAAACGGGAAGAAATTTATCTTAAAAATTGCAGAGAGTTAGGTTTTTCAATACCCATTTTTGAAGAACCTACGGAAGAAATACCCTTTAAAATAATTAGTCCACAAAAATTGATTTTGCAGACTGGATATACGTTTATTTACGCTAATCCTTTAGATTTTAGGTATTTGTAAAATGGTTAAACTTATATCAATCTGCTCTTGTTCTTAAACAAAATACACAATCCATGCTCCAAAAAATTATTCGCTTAATTCCTCTTTTTTTAGTGGTTGCTCTTGCCATTTATGCTTGGGAGAAATTGAAAGATTTTAAAAATCCATTCAGTAGCGGAGAAGTGGAGGTTACGCATAATGTTTTATTACAACAAATTTCATCGATGGGGAAGTTGGAATTGGTAAAATATAATTTTAGAGATGTAGTAGAGAGTAAGATTAAAAAAGATTTCTTGCCTGATGCAAAAGTTCTTTTAATTGTTTCGGGAGAAGCAACTGGATGCCTAGATTTAACTAAAATCAGATTGGGAGACATTACTGAAAAAGACAGTGTTTTAGTGGTTCACTTACCTGACCCAGAGATATGTAGTTATAAGATAGACCATTCTAAATCAAAGGTTTATGATACTGAATATGCCTTTTTGTTTACTACTGGACATACAGGAGTTTTCCCTGATCAGCATTTTTAAAAATGTCGTTTAATAAGCCAATGAATCTTTTCAAGGACCAAATTTTAGCTTTGATGATTGAAATCCCTTGCCTGAAATATGAAGTTGCCA
>JANXRS010000111.1 GCA_025356745.1 Arcicella sp. | reverse complement strand
TATTACCCATCAACAAGTAGCTGATGTTCAAGATAAACTCAATAACAGACCAAGAAAAAAATTAGGTTACTTTTCTCCTAACGAATTTTATAAAATTAATTTCTTAAATAATGAAGTTGCATTTGCGACTTGAATCCAGCTTATTTATCATGATAGTTTTCA
Source organism: Arcicella sp. (assembly GCA_025356745.1). Lineage (GTDB taxonomy): Bacteria > Bacteroidota > Bacteroidia > Cytophagales > Spirosomataceae > Arcicella. The sequence continues at coordinate 3,125 of JANXRS010000111.1, read as the reverse complement.
GAAATAATTTTGATTGTAATCCAAATACAATCAATGCAAGTACAACACTTAGTTTAACTTTCGAAGCAAGAAGTCATCGTAAGACGGACATAACAATTACTTATTTACTTCCTGATTCTCTGGATTCAACTACTTGGAGTAATGGATTAAAAACAATTTCTTTTAATGACACAGCTGAAAGATTTTTTATGAACTATGGGCGTGATATCGAAGTGATTATTCTCAATAGAATTCCTACAAGATCAATTGCTATTGAAGTAATCGTAAAAGACTTAACTGATGGCACTTCAAACACAAGACGGACTACTTTAAATATTTTTTAAAAATGAAAAAATACATAATTATTTTATTGTGTGCAACTTCATGTGCATACCCTTCAACAGATGAGGTTTCTGATGATGATATTCTTAAATTATCAGTTATTTCTACTAATAAATCACTGCCTGCGGATGGCAGTAGCGTAATTGAATTAAATGCTTTAATTCCTTCCAATGCAGATGATACTAAGAGAACTATCACTTTTAATACCTCAGATGGTGTCTTTATCAGTACAGCCACAAAGACAGACCAACAAAAAGTTGATATTACAGGGAAGGCAATTGCACAATTGAAAAGTACGCTTATACCCGCAATCATTTATGTTTCTGCCGAAGTAGGAGGATATAAGAGAAACGAGAAAATTGAATTTATAAGAGCTTATCCTGAAAAAATTACTGTTGAAACTGGAACACAAGATTACAAAGTGAAGGAATCAAATTATCCAACTATTACTACGAAATTAATAAGAAGTATAGGCAAACCTTCTTTAAGTACAGAAGTTATTCTTAAAGCTTTTGATGCGTCAGGAACAAATGAAATTGGAATTTTTAAGAATTTAACTTTCTCAAATTCTTCTGGAGAAGTTACAGCTACATTTTTACTATCTCAACTTAATTATAGAGGTAAATGTAACATCAAAGCTACTGTAAATAATGTAAATACCAGTTCCGTTATTTCAGGAGAATCAAGTATAAACATTGTTGATTGAAATTGTTACTAAAACAAAAAAATGCCTCTCAAATCAACATGAGAGGCATTTTTGCAAATTCATATACCCTTAATCATTCTGTCTGCCCGAAAGCAAACTTACGTAATAAAGTAACTGTGCCAACATTCCCATGGCTGCTGCAACGTAGGTCATAATTTCCTTCCCCCCACCGTTAACTAAATAATCCAACCCACCAAAAGGATATTTTCTTACCTTCATACCATAAAAATACTGTTTAACTCCTCCTTCAAACCTTTAAATTATTTTAACAATGCCTTTACAACACTATCACATTTTTGCGGGTCGGTATGACCGTGGTTTGATGGCTCCTGATGCCAATCATTTTGAAATAAAACTCAATACTGGCGGAGATTTCTATCGTATAGCCGTCAATGTGCGTTCTACAGATGGTTCCATGTTGCTGTCGTATATGGATGATAATTTCCAACATGAAATTTGTAATCGTATCTTAGAAGCCTTTCCTGCGGATGGTATTTATGATGTAAACATCACCGAAAAACGGAAACAAGTTGGGCTGGATTTCTTGAGACGGAACATGGTTAGTGATTTTAATAAGATGATTCTTCTGCCAAATAATGCTCCTGGATTAGATAATGACTTGGAAGATAAACTCAGATTGGTATTGGATAAATCTAAGGCAGACCCGCAAGCAAGGATTTTTGCCTTTGGAGAAAAATGGGAAAGTACAACTAATAAAGATAAATATTTCCCTGAGATTAAAGACCAAGGCTTGCATGATATTCACATGAATCAAGGAAATCCAACGGGGTCATTTGATAAAGATAATGGAGTTTTTCAAGATGGAGGATTATTGATTCATTTTCCGAGTCTTAACCGATGGACGGTGATTTTATTGGCATTTCAAACGCAGTTTAATACGCTCAATCCTACTAATTTACATACAGACGACGTAACTGGACATCGTATTGTTGGTGATGATGACGGAACTACTCCAATCGTTGATAATGACGTAGTTATTATTGCGGCTTTAGTTAATCCAAAAGGAGAAGAACAAGGGAAAGAAAAAGTGATTTTATTGAATACTACGGATGCTGATATTTCGCTTGAAGGTTGGAAATTAGTTGATAGAACTAATCAAGCGTTCAGTATCAAAAATAGCACAATCAAAGCCTGTGGAGTAATGGAAATTATTATTACGGCTGAAAGTAATTTCAATCTCGGCAATAAGGGCGGAACGATAACTTTGCTTAATAAAGCTAGACTCAAAATGAGCGGTGTTCAATATACCAAAGAACAGGCTAAAGCTGAAGGTAGATTGATTAAATTTTAAGTGATGAGTCTAATTTTAAAGAGAGTAAAATCAATCCCCAAATTTTTACTAAGAAGTTCTAAGAATAGTCTCACTTTTCAGCCTACTCACGGAAACTCGAAGGAGGTATTGGCATGGATAGATTTGCCGAATGCCCCCAAACAAAAGTAAGCCAATGCGTATGTAAATTGGCTTACTTTTGTTAATTCTCTAAATAATTTTTTAACTCTAATTATTCCGTCTTCCCGAAAGCATACTTACATAATAAAGTAATTGAGCCAACATTCCCATAGCCGCCGCAACGTAGGTCATAGCTGCCCACCAAAGGGCATCTTTTGCCCCGTCATGTTCTATTTGAGTCACCACATTTTTTGATTCCATCCAAGCCAACGCACGGTTTGAAGCGTCAAATTCTACGGGTAAAGTCACAAAACTAAAAAGTGTTGCCAAAGCAAATAATGTCACACCCACCATCAAAACCATTCTGTTACCCGTTGAATACAAAATCAACATACCTATTGATAAGGCAATCGGCATAAAATTATTGGCAATATTTAAAACAGGAACCATAGCACTTCTGAATCCTAACATTGAATAGGCAACAGCGTGTTGCACAGCGTGTCCACACTCATGAGCAGCAACGGCAGCGGCTGATACGCTTCTGCCTTGATAAACGTCTGGACTAAGATTTACCGTTTTGTCGGATGGATTATAATGGTCAGTTAATTGACCTTCAACAGAGACGATTCTCACGTCAAAAATATTATTATCTCGCAACATTTTTTCGGCAATTTCTTTGCCCGAAAG
>JANXRS010000384.1 GCA_025356745.1 Arcicella sp. | reverse complement strand
TTTTAGGTTTATGTTAACATAAATACTTCATTTTTAGGTTTTATCTTAAATTGAATCTTTTTTCATTATCCAAAATAAGCTCAATTTGTATTTTTCCAAGCAGTTTTATTGTACTTTTAAATGCGTTGAACCTGATTTATTATGGTGCTGCCGACGAGCAAATTGCCGTTGCTTCTGTCAGTCTATCAGGATTGTTAACAGAATTAATGTTACACGTAATTATTCACCCAACCTAAAAAGCATATTTTAGAATTATAGATGATGAATTAATATGTATTGTAGGAGATGAAGTTTGATTCCTTTATAATTTGTAATTCACAACTCATAGTTCAAAAGGATATGCCAAAGAAAATGAGAAATGAACTAATGGTTAATCATAGTAATCGTCAATTATTTGGCGAACGACAAAAAGTTGTTTCGAAAGATGGTTTGCTTTTTTCGGAAGCTGACAATAAGTTGCCCGAAATTCTATTCGTAACCTCTTATCCACCCCGTGAGTGTGGAATTGCTACTTATTCTCAGGATTTGATAAAAGCATTACTTAATAAATATAGTAATTCATTCAAAATTAGTGTTTGTCCTATTGAAACAGGAAATGAAAATTATAGTTATAATGATGAAATAAAATATATTCTTGACATTGATAAAAAAAAATCATTTGTAAAATTAGCTGAAACTATTAATAATGATTTTTCTATTAAAATAGTGATGGTTCAGCACGAATTTGGTCTTTTCAGAGAGAAAGATTATGAATTTTTACAGTTTTTGAGTATCCTTAAAAAACCCATTGTTCTTGTTTTTCACACCGTTCTACCAAAACCCAATCAAAACTTAAAATTAAGGATTCAGCAGATTGTAGCCGCTTGTAAATCAATCATTGTAATGACTGATTTATCCGCCAAATTATTGACGAATGATTATGGGATTAAGCAGAAAAAAATTACCGTAATTCCTCATGGAACGCATTTAGTAGCTCATTCTGATAAAGAATTATTGAAGGAAAAATATAATTTAACGGGTAAAAAAGTATTATCTACTTTTGGGCTTTTGAGTTCGGGTAAATCCATTGAAACAACTTTAGATGCCCTTCCAGAAATTGTTGAAAATAATCCAGATGTTATATTTTTAATTATCGGAAAAACTCATCCATCGGTAGTAAAAGATGAAGGCGAAAAATATCGAATGATGCTTGAAGCTAAGGTTGAAGCCTTGAATTTGCAGAACAATGTACAATTTGTAAATAAATTTGTTGCTTTACCCGAACTTTTAGAATATTTGCAACTTACTGATATTTATCTGTTTACGTCAAAAGACCCAAATCAGGCGGTGTCAGGAACATTTTCTTATGCGATGAGTTGCGGTTGTGCCATTGTTTCCACGCCTATTCCACATGCACAAGAAGTTTTGCAGGATGATGCAGGAATTATTGTTGATTTCGAGAACCCAGAACAATTGTCGCTCGCCGTAATTGCTCTTCTCGACCAAGAGGAATTAAGAAAAAGCGTTAGCATGAAAGGCTTGCACAAAATTGTTCCATCGGTTTGGGAAAATGCCGCCATTTCTCATGCTTTATTATTTGAAACTATGAGTGAACGTCAAATTTTATTGAAATATACAATCCCTACAGTTAATCTCGATCATGTGAAAAAAATGACAACGGGTTTTGGGATGTATCAATTTTCTATCATAAATCAGCCCGATATTGATTCTGGCTATACCCTCGATGATAACGCTCGAGCAATGGTGGCAATGTGCCAGCATTACGAACTCACTAGGAACAAAGAGGATTTAAAATATATTAATATCTACTATAATTTTATAGAATATTGTTTACAATCAGAGGGATATTTTTTGAATTATGTAGATGAAAATAGAAATTTTACGGAACAAAATTATCAGACAAATCTTGCCGACTCGAACGGAAGGGCAATTTGGGCTTTGGGTTATTTAATTTCGAAGGGCGATATTTTACCAAAAGAATTAATTGATGATGCTCAATTAACGATGCAAGCTGCTTTGTCGAAAGTGTATAAAATTCACTCAACACGAGCTATGTCATTCATTGTTAAGGGTTTATATTATCGAAATATTGAAAATAAATCGGTTCAAGATATTGCTTTAATCAAAGAATTGACTAATCGTTTAGTGCAAATGTATCGGCACGAATCAGAAAAAGATTGGGATTGGTTTGAAAGTTATCTGACTTACGGAAATAGTATTTTGCCTGAAGCCCTTCTGTGTGCCTACATGGCAACGGGCGAGCAATTATATAAGGATATTGCCAAAAAAACGTTTGATTTTCTGTTATCGAAAATTTATAAAGAAAATCGAATTAAAGTGATCTCAAACAAGGGTTGGTCGCACAAAGGTGATAATTTAGATAAAATTGTCATTGGTGGTGAACAACCAATTGATATTGCCTATACTATTTTGGCTTTAAGTAAATTTTATGAAGTCTTTCAAGATGAAACTTATAAGCAAAAATTGGATATCGCTTTCGATTGGTTTTTGGGAAATAATCATTTACAGCAAATAATTTATAATCCATGCACTGGCGGATGCTATGATGGTCTTGAAGAAAATTCTGTGAACTTAAATCAAGGTGCAGAATCAACTGTAAGCTATTTAATGGCAAGATTAACGTTGGAGAAATTTTTGAAAAGTGAGCAAAATATTAAAAAAACAACAGGAAAAAGCTTTGAATATAGTCGTGTAATAAAAAATTAATATACATATATCTACTCCTGATAACTCTTATCCATAGCAACAAAAATTACTCGTTTGTTATGGACAAGAGTTTTTGTTGCGTAATATTTTGTGTAAACTAATTTTGTATTATATTTGAAGTACAAATATGAAATACCCTAAACAAATATGAAACTTTATATTAAATATGACATAAATGAAATCTGTAAAAAGATTCTACAAGAACAACTGGATAAATTTAGATTGTCTTATGCTATGTTAGGTTATAGCGAAGTGGAAATAAGAGAAGATATTTCAACCGAAAAATTAAAAGAACTTTACGCAGGATTGAATAATTACGGGATTGAAGTAGTAGAAAGTAATAAGAATATTCTGGTTCAGAAAGTTAAAGATGCCATCATTGAAATGATTTATATGGATGATAAACTACCTACTTCAAAAATATCCTCTTATTTAGCCGATAAACTTGCACACAGCTACGGTTACATTTCCAATGTTTTTGCTGAAGTTACTTACACATCCATTGAAAATTTCATTATTCTACATAGAATTGAATTATCAAAAAAGTTGATAACCACTAATGAAATATCATTCACTGAAATAGCCCACAAGTTAAACTATAGTAGCCTCGCTCATTTCTGCACACAATTCAAAAACACCACTGGCTTAACGCCCACAGCTTTTAAAAGAATTATTATTAAAAGACGTGAAAATGCGATGAACAATTCATAAAGTAACGGGTTTTGTTTACATATTACAGTAAAATTGTTATAATCAGTTGATTAATAAATGTTTATAAAAAATATAAACATAGTAAAATTCATGCCTTAATCTATAAGAAAAATCTATAATGCAAAACGAAACAATATATGTATTACTTGCCGACGATGATGAAGACGATCGCCTCTTTTTTAGCGATGCTATTAAAGAATTAAAAATGAATACTATTGTTAATGTTGTGAAAGATGGCCAGGAATTAATTGATCATCTTACTCAAGACAATGTAACGTTGCCCCACGTACTTTTTCTTGATTTGAATATGCCCATCAAAACGGGACTGGATTGCTTAAACGAAATTAAAAATATTGACCGATTAAAAAATATTGCTATTGCCATTTATTCAACTTCTGCCTCTGAAAAAGATATTGAGGAAACCTTTGTGCGGGGTGCTAATGTATATATAAAAAAACCAAGCAATTTCTCTTCTCTCAAAAAAGTATTATTGGAAGTAATTACCCTAAATTGGCAATACCACACATCTGGCCTCAATAGAGATAATTTTTTATTAAGTCTATAATTTATTAAATAATTTTTATGAATCTTCAAGCTACACTTACTTATTCATTTTTCCTTAAAAAAGTATTTTTGACTGCTTTATTCATGCTGATTTTTATATCTGCTATCACTTATAGATATACTATTGCTTTTTCCGAATCTACGAAATTAGTAATCCATTCCCAGCAAATTCACCTTAAAATTGAACAGTTGATTTCTTATTTGAAAGATGCTGAAACTGGACAAAGGGGATATATCATTACTCGAAATCCCGTTTATCTACACTCTTTTATCGGTTCAAGAGAAAAAATTAATGAGTTTTTCAAAGCTCTCAAACTATTAATCAATGATAATCTTAAGCAACAAAACAATTTAGATTCACTTAATAAATTAATTAATTCAAGATATTTATTTTTTTACGGCTTTTTAGAACAAAGTTCAAAAAAGCCGTACGATAATGACCAATTGAACATTTTATTATTGAAAGATAAAATGGTAATGGATAAAATCCGTTTAAAAGTTAATGAAATGATTGACTTAGAAACGGTTTTTTTAAAAGAAAGAAACACTAATTATGACAACGAAATTTCTTATACGCCTATCTTTACTTTATTGTTTTTTCTTTTTATGATTTTAGTTTTTGTTATTTCCTATTTGATGATTAATCGTGATTTGAAAAATGTCAAGAAGGCTAATGAAGACTTAATTATTGTTAACGAATCCATTAATCATGCCGAGATAATGGGAGATTTTTGTTTACTACTGGACATACAGGAGTTTTCCCTGATCAGCATTTTTAAAAATGTCGTTTAATAAGCCAATGAATCTTTTCAAGGACCAAATTTTAGCTTTGATGATTGAAATCCCTTGCCTGAAATATGAAGTTGCCA
>JANXRS010000496.1 GCA_025356745.1 Arcicella sp. | reverse complement strand
TGACATTTGTACCCTCACAATGAGGGCATTTCACTTGAAAAAGTATTTCAGACATACTAAGTCAAGATGATTTTGCCCTCTTTTGTTAATTAAAGGTCAATTTTTAACTCGTTATAACAGCATACATTATAAATCAGTACCAATAAAAGAAGATTACCACCCCTTCTTAACACTAAATATCAAACCGAAAGAGTTATTAAATAATTTACCCGAATCAAAAGAAATCCCAGCTAAAATATTAACATTTTCAAATCGACTAATTTGTTTTCCAACAGTCAGCTTACTTGAAATCATTTCAAAAGGAATAGAGAATGTGTTTAAATATGAGCCTGAACTTTGCGTATGGGATATTTTTAAATCAAAAGTTGTATAGTTATTTATGTTCCCAGTAATGCCCAAATAAACTGCCTGTAATCTATCACTATTAAACAATAACCTTGATTGAGGAATATCTTTATTTACAACATTACTTATAAAAGGGGTACCAATTCCATTTCTTAGATACGACCATCCATCTAAATATTGTCCATGATTAAAGTATAAATCTTGCCCTCTCAATCTTGAATTAGTCTGATCTCCTCCTAAACTACCTCCTTGACTATCCGTATTTAAATATTCAAAAATTAACTTTTTAATAGTAATTTTTTTTTTATTTGAAATATTTGTAAAACTTATGCCATTTAATCCGTCACTAATATTACTCAAATAAGCTAATGAGCCATCTTCATAAATACTTTGTCTATATATTAGTACTTTTAAGTTTTGAATAATTATATCAAAACCAAAATCAAGTGTTCCAAGGTGATTACCTCCTCTGTTTCCTGCATCAGCACCAGCAAATTTACTAGTATCACTTTCAACGGCAAGACTTTTTCCTGTTACTATTCCAATATAATCTTGAAAACTCGAAGGTAGTTTACCATCTTTAGACAAGTAACCTGTAGGATCTGGATACAATAACTCCCCTCCCCACTGCACTTGATGATTAAAGCCTCCGTAAAAATGAAATTTCCAATCGGGTTTGCCTAATCTGAAATATAAACTCTTTTGGTGTAGATAAAAATTCTTTACATCAGTACGAGAATTTTCAAACCATCCGTGGGCGTAAGTACCTTTAAAAGATAAAAAACTTTTCGTAAATTCTAAAGGTACAAAATTAGGCGTTGAAATCTGTATTTTAGGCATTGGTAGGGCGTTTCCTGACCAAATGTATGAACCTGATGAAAGAGTGGTATCTACTAAACCAAAAACCTCTTTTCTTCTTCCTGCATAAATTTCAAAAGCTCCGTATTTTGCTTTAATGTAGGCTTCAGGAATCAAAAACTGATTTTCTTTTCCTACATTTCCAACCATATTTAACCCATATCCCCAATCAAATTTTGAGAGTCTATATCGGTCTTCTTTGGTAATGGCTTTCTTATAATCTGAACTTACCGAACCTCTTAAGGTAAAAATGGGTGATTGATTTGGAACAATTCCGTATTGATTAGCTCTTAACCAAAAGGGTGTTTCTCCATTGGAAGATATAATTGTTCCTACTTCAGCAGTATAGTTAATTTCTCTTTTAATCTCGTTGTTTTGAGCAAAGAGATTGGAAATAGCGAACATAAAAAATATCGTAACTATTAGTCTCATAGATTATGAATAAATAGGTTTTTTAAATGTTCATAATATGTTATCTCTCACTTTAATATGATAAGTTATCGAGATGATAGTCTCAATTTTTCTTATTTCTCAAAAATTGCTAAATCTCCTTGCATCATATCATCAACTAAGGCTTTCAAATCATATTTTGGCTTCCAACCTAATTTGGTCATTGATTTGGTTGGGTCGCCAATTAGTAATTCTACCTCGGTTGGTCTAAAATATCTTTCATCAACGGAAACAATGATTTTTCCTATTTCTATTTGATACGCTGAATTATGACAAGCCATTACTTTTCCAATTTCATCAGCTCCTTCTCCTTCAAAACCAACTTCTATGCCCAAATAAGCAAAGGACATTCTTACAAATTCACGTACACGAGTAGTTACGCCCGTAGCAATTACGTAATCTTCTGCAACCTCTTGTTGTAAAATTAACCACATAGCTTCTACATAATCCTTGGCGTGTCCCCAGTCTCTTTGTGCGTCCAAATTTCCGAGGTATAGTTTGTCTTGTTGTCCCAAGGCAATTTGACAAGCCGCACGAGTAATTTTGCGAGTTACAAACGTTTCTCCCCGAAGCGGAGATTCATGGTTGAACAAAATTCCGTTGGTCGCAAACATATTATATGCCTCACGATAATTGACCGTTATCCAATAAGCGTACAATTTTGCTACTGCATAAGGTGAACGTGGATAAAATGGCGTTGTTTCCGACTGTGGAACTTCTTGTACTAAACCGTATAACTCAGAAGTTGAGGCTTGATATATTTTGGTTTTTTTTGTTAAACCCAATAACCTAACAGCTTCTAAAATTCTTAAGGTTCCAATACCATCCACTTGGGCAGTATATTCTGGTTCATCAAAGGAAACTTTGACGTGAGACATAGCCCCAAGATTATAAATTTCATCTGGTTGAACTTCCTGGATGATTCTAATAATATTGGTTGAATCACTTAAGTCACCATAATGAAGAATAAATTTAACATCATCTTCGTGCAAATCTTCGTAGAGATGATCAATTCTTTGGGTATTAATTAGAGAACTTCTGCGTTTGATTCCGTGTACTTCGTAATCTTTTGAAAGAAGTAGTTCTGCTAAATATGCACCATCTTGTCCTGTAACTCCTGTAATTAGTGCTTTTTTCATTATAAATTCATTATAAATTTAATAAATATTTTTTATCTGAAAACCTATCTTCTTTTAAGATGATAATGTGCTTATATTGGTTCACTTGAAAAAACGATTTAAATGATTTACAAATGCTTTAAATTCTCTAACAAATATAGCAAAGGTTTTTGTGAAGTGAAATTTTTATTTTTATCAAATAGAAAAGTATTAGATAAAAGATTGATTTTAAGATAGATATCCTAATACTTAAATAAACCCAATTTATTATACGGTAAGTAATCATAACCTTGCATCAACTATACTTTTATCGTAGATGCCTTTAAGGTCAAAAATTACGGCATTTATATTTTTGAAGTTCTCTAAGTTTAAAACCTTAAACTCATCGTGCGATACTGCTAAAAGAATACCATCATATTTATCCACTAAATTATCTAATAAGGCAATTTCGTATTCGTCTTTTACTTCGTGTTTGTTTGCCCAAGGGTCATAGACATCTACATCCACGCCAAATTCCTTTAATTCTTGATAAACATCAATAACCCTTGAATTACGAATATCTGGGCAATTTTCTTTGAAAGTAATCCCTAAAATTAAAACCTTACTTCCTTCAATTTTATGCCCTTTTTTAATGAGTAATTTAATGAGTTTATTAGCCACAAAAATTCCCATGTTGTCATTTACTCTTCTGCCTGAAAGTATCACTTGGGGATAGTATCCTAAACTTTCGGATTTATGGAGTAAGTAGTAAGGGTCAACGCCTATACAGTGTCCTCCCACAAGGCCAGGTTTAAATTTTAGAAAATTCCATTTTGTTCCTGCGGCTTCCAATACTTCAGAAGTATCAATACCCATTTTATCAAAAATCAAGGCTAATTCATTAACAAAAGAAATATTTACGTCTCTTTGGGCATTTTCGATGGCTTTACTAGCTTCGGCAACCTTTAAAGAAGTGGCTTTGTAGGTACCTGCTTCTATAATTGAACCATATAAATCATCCACAAAATCGGCAATTTCGGGCGTTGAACCGGAAGTTACTTTCTTGATTTTTGTGAGCGTATTGACTTTATCCCCTGGATTAATTCTTTCGGGAGAATATCCGCAAAAAAAGTCTTGATTAAATACTAAGCCACTTTCTTTTTCTAAAACTGGCACGCAATCTTCTTCCGTACATCCTGGATATACGGTAGATTCATAAATAATAATGTCGTTTTTTTTGAGAAATTCTCCAACCGTTCTACTAGCGGAAAGGAGAGGGGTTAAATCGGGTTTTTTGTATTTATCAATGGGCGTTGGAACAGTAATGATGAAGATATTGCAAGTGTTTAATTGTTCTTTATCAGTAGAAAAGGTCAAATGGTGTAAGGATTTCAATTCCTCAGAAGTCATTTCTTGGGTTCTATCGTAACCGCTTGTGAGTTCGTCAATACGTATTTGATTAATGTCAAAGCCTAAAACTGAATATTTTTTTCCAAATTCAACGGCAAGGGGTAAACCAACATATCCGAGACCAATAATAGCGATTTTGATGTTTTCGGATTGGGTAATACTGTACATGAATATATTTATTTGTGCTTAAGTTTTGATAGGAAAGCCAAAGAATTTTAGAAAAATTTAATCCATTGGAACACAAATCTACAAATCTATTAACTAAATATCCAAAGGCAATTTGTATTTTTATTAGTTGGAGAAAGTCAAACCTTTATTTTGCTATACTTTTAACAAAATAATTACGATTTAGGAGGGTTTTCACTACTACTTTTCACTCAACTTCATACAAAAATGAAACCGTAGTGATTCCGTAGTGATTCCATAGTGATCCCGACTCTCTCCAACACTGGAAGACTATTATGATCAATACAACATCCGAAATTTAATGGTATTATCAATATCTTTCAATTCTTCTACAATTTCGTCTGCATATTGCTTGTCAATATCTGTAATTACATAGCCAATTTCATTAGTTGTTTTCAAATATTGTCCTTTGATATTGACATTATATTTGGCAAAAACATTATTAATCTTTGCCAAGATTCCGGGTACATTTTGATGAATATGTAACATACGGTGAGCATCTTCCAAAGGAGGTAATTGCAACTCAGGGAAGTTTACGGAGCCGTAGGTACTACCATTATTCATAAATTGTAAGAGTTTACTTGGAACAAACTCGCCAATATTTGCTTGAGCTTCTTCGGTTGAACCGCCAAGGTGAGGGGTCAAAATTACCCTTGGTAAACCAACTAATTCATTCACGAAGGCCTCATCATTACTTTTGGGTTCGTAAGGAAAAACATCCACGGCTGCTCCCCAAACTTTTCCAGATTTCAAGGCATTTACCAAAGCGGGAATTTCTACTACGTGTCCACGAGAAAGATTTACAAAAATTACGTTGTCTTTCATTTGGGCAAACTCACGCTCCCCAATGAGGTTGGCGTTTGATTTACGACCGTCCACGTGCAGAGAAAGGAAATCTGCAATATTCAATAATTCCTCTAAGGTTCGGCATTTTTTTGCATTACCCAAAGCTAATTTATCCACAACGTCATAGAAATAAACTTCCATTCCCAGTGCTTCTGCAATCACTGAAATTTGTGTTCCAATACTTCCATAACCTACCAAACCCAATTTTTTGCCTCTAATTTCGTAAGAATTCTTCGCAGATTTATCCCAAATACCTTCGTGCATTTTGTTGGATTTAGTCATAATATCTCTGGTCAAAATAATCATTTCGCCAATAGCCATTTCCACTACCGAACGAGTATTTGAGTAGGGAGCGTTGAAAACGGCAATACCACGGCGTTCACATTCATCTAAATTGATTTGGTTTGTGCCAATACAAAAAGCGCCAACTGCCATTAAACGACTAGCATTCGGATGTTCCAAAACTCGTTTAGTCAAATTGGTTTTTGAACGTAAACCCAAAATAGAAACGCCTTTGATTTTTTCGATTAATTCATCTTCATCCAAAGCACCTTTCAATAATTCTACCTGAAAACCCTCTGATTTAAAAGCTTTCACGCCATTAGGGTGAACATTTTCAAGCAATAAAACTTTAATCTTTGATTTTGGATAAGATTGAGCTCTATTCAAATCGTTGATATATAAAAATTCATCGAACGAAGCCACAACTTCATCGGCTACATCAGTTACTTTTTTACGAGAAACGTTTTCAGTGAAGGCAAAAAATTTGTTTGCCAAACCAGATTCACGCAATTCGTAATCAGTATAACCGTCGCCGATGGCATAAATATCTCCCTCAAAATCAAGCGATTGTAAAAGTTTTACCTTGCCTTTGTCTTGGGATAAAAGGTTCGTTTTGTCATAACCCGTAATGTTTCCATCGTTATCATAGATGAAAGTATTGGCGTAAATATTCTCTTCCAAAACGCCCATCGACATGGCCACAGGAACAATAAAATCCTTGAAACCCGAGGAAACGATATAAACTGAATCGGCATTTTCACGGAGGAAGGCTTCGTTACGGGCGAGTGAATCGGAGATTTTGCCCATTAAAAATTCAATTAATTCAGTAACGTGCGAACGATTAGCGGGCAACAAGTCTACTCGTGCTTTAAGGGAGTCGGCAAAACCGATTTCGCCAGCCATACCTTTATCGGTGATGGCTTTGATTTCACCCACGATTCTTTCACGGTTTTTGTGTCCTTTGAGGGCAATCGATGCCAATTCGTCAAGTCCTTCTACTTTTGTAAAAGTTGAGTCAAAATCAATGACGTAAATAATTTCTTGTGCTGTGTTGGTCAACATTTATTTTTTAAATTCTTT
>JANXRS010000489.1 GCA_025356745.1 Arcicella sp. | reverse complement strand
GGGTTTCGCAGGAAAGTTTGGCTCGTACAAAATTGCCTTTGGGACATCTGACAAAAACGAGCATTAGAGAAATGGCATCAGAACGTGGCTTTATGGATTTAGTTAATAAAGCTGAAAGTTATGAAATTTGTTTTGTCCCAGATAACGATTATAGAGGTTTCATCAAACGTCGGGTTGAGGGTTTAGAAGAAAGAGTAAAAGGGGGTAATTTCTTGAACACTGAGGGTAAAATTATAGGAAAACACGAAGGTTATCCATTTTACACCATCGGACAACGCAAAGGATTGGGCATTGCTTTGGGCTATCCTGCCTTCGTTACGGAAATCAGAAAAGACACAAACGAAGTAATTATTGGGCGAGATAAAGACCTTGAAAGAGACGGAATGATGGTTGGGCAATTGAATTTATCTAAATATGCTTCCATCGAGAAACCTCTCGAAACCATTACCAAAGTACGTTATAAAGATGATGGAACGCCAGCAACCATTTTTCAAGAAGATGGTAAAATGAAAGTGCATTTCCACGAATCAGTTTCGGGTGTTGCTCCTGGACAGGCAGCCGTTTTTTATGAAGGAAACGATGTTATCGGTGGTGGCTGGATTTTAAAATCGTTCAAACAAAATGCCGAAACGGGAATTTATGCGGCAGAGATGGCTTTATAAATTGTGATTTAGTATTTTTTTGAGAAAAGATTAAAGTCCATGCAATTATTAGAAACCATACAAGTCCGTGATGGGCAATTTCAGAACATTGAATATCATAATAAACGATTTAATACTTCACAATTAGAATTATTTGGTTTAGCTATTTTTCAATGCTTAGAAAACCTTATTAAAATACCTTCTGAATGTTCAGAAGGTATTTTTCGTTGTCGTGTGATGTATGAAAGAGAGATTCAAGCCATAACTTTTACGCCTTATATTTACAAAGAAATTAAGACGTTGAAATTGGTTGATGTTGGCGATTGGGATTATTCTTACAAATACGCCGACCGTAGTTTTATGACTAATTTACTCGCCGAGAATAAAGATTTTGATGAAGTAATTATGACTCAACATGGTTTTATCACCGATTGTACAATTGCTAATCTTGCTTTTTGGGATGGTACAAATTGGTTTACGCCCTCAACGCCACTTTTAAAAGGCACAAAAAGACAACAATTACTTGACAAACAAGTGATTAGGGAAAGAGAAATTAGCGTTGACGATTTGGAGAAATATGAAGGCGTTTGTTTAATTAATGCTTTTCGAGATTTAAGTAAGACAAGTTTGCGACCTGTCTCAGCGATTGTTGGATAAATTGGCAAGTTAGAAACCTGTCATACGGAAAAAATGATTATTTTTGGTAAAACAAGCAAACAACAAAATGGAAAATTTTCGGATAGAAAGTTTAGAAATTAATAAAATCGGAGCTTTTGAGCATATAAAAATGGACTTTCCCAAAAAGACTGACCCTGATAAAGCTGAAATTCATATTTTGACTGGGGAGAATGGGACTGGGAAGAGTACGATTTTGGAGGCTTTAAAAAATCTTGGGTTGAGCAATCGGGAACAGGAAAAATATAAAATATTTGCAAAAATAATAAGCAATGAAAATGAAAGTTGTGTATCAATTAATACTTCACATAGCTATGATTGTAAATATTGGGAACGTAAGGTTAGTAGCAAAGAACCGATGCCTACCCAATTAGTTGACTTTCGAAGATATGCCCTTAATACTTCTATAACTAAACCTTTAAATTTTGCAATGTTTGCTTATTCTGGTTATCGAAGAACACAAGACGTAAAAATATCAGGCATCAAGGAAATTAGCGAATCCCCTTTAGAAAATAGTCTAAATTTTGATAAATCTATAAATACCGAAAGTTTACAACAATGGATTTTTAATACAGATTACAGAATGTTATCTGCTTTACGTTCAAAAGATGAAATAGCTTCTAAAAATATTTATAAACATATTACTGTAATACAGACAATTTTAACTCTAATAATCGAACAAGATTTAATTCTTGAAATATCGGCAGAAGATTTCAAACTAAATATAGTTTTATCTTCAAATTCTATTAATCAAAATATTATCCCCTTTGATAATCTCCCAGATGGCTTAAAATCAATGATTTCATGGATTGGAGATTTATTAATGAGAATGGATAGATTGAAATGGAAAGATGATTTACCTATTTTTGAAAGAAACTTCATCCTTTTCCTCGACGAAATCGAAGTACATCTTCATCCCGCTTGGCAACGAAAAATTTTACCAGTCGTTCAAAAACTCTTTAAAAATGCACAGATTTTCATTTCTACACATTCGCCATTTGTGGTCGGTTCGGTTGATGGGGCTTGGATTCATAAATTGAAGAAAGATGGGGCATTTGCGGTGTTGGATGGTAAACCTGTTTTATCGGAAGATGCAGAAAGTTATGATACTATTTTGGATGAAATTTTTGGAATTAAAGAACGGTTTGGAGATGAAATAGAAGACAGATTAGAAAAATTCAGAGATATTACTAAGGAAATTTTAAAAGGTGATGAACATAGATTAAAAGAATGGCAAAGTATCATTTCATTCTTTAAAAACCAAGAACGTCCAGATGAAATTATGTCATACATAACTCCTCAAATACGTCAAATTAATCGAATCCGAAATCAAGTTTTAGCCTAATTTTTCAAATGTATAAAATTTCACACATTAAACGTACTGAATCTGAACCACAAATACTGAAAGATAAGGGAAAAGGATGGACGGATAATTTTATTTTTAAGAGAAAAGAAAATCCTCAATACAAACACAGTTGGGTGAAAGATAAGGTAAATTATCATGATGAACTTATTCTCGCTTTAAGCCTGATGACAGCAGAGCATTGTTCTTATTGTGATAAATATCCTCTTGATGGAAGAGCTAAAAGTGACAACCAAATTGACCATTTTCAACCAATTAGTAACCCGTCCTTTTATCATTTAGTATATGAATGGAACAATTTATATCTTTCCTGTGCAGGTTGTAATAAATCAAAATTAGCCCAGTACAGCGACCTAATTTTACGTCCTGATGTAGAAGATTATATTGCTTCTGAATATTTCTTTTTTGATACAAGTACTGGCGAGATATTAGTCAATGAAACCAATGGAATTGAGAAATCTGAAAGGGCTAAAGAGACTATTAAAGTATTTAAACTCAATCATCCAAGTATTATCAATTTTAGATTACGAGCAATAAGAAATTATTTAAGAGACAAAAAAAATACAGAAACAACACTAAATATTAATGATTACGATTATCGAAATTTCCTTGAAGAACTCCTATAATTTTCAATAAATGCCAACCGAAATCCCCACCCCATCTTTCCTACTCCGTCAAAAATTCCCCTTTGAACCAACCAATGGGCAAGTAGAGTTGTTCAAAAAAATGGATAATTTTATGACCAATCAAGATGATTTTGGTCCGCTTTGTTTTTTGTTGAAAGGCTATGCTGGTACAGGAAAAACTACTGTAATTAGTTCAATCATCAAGGTTTTGCCAAAATTTGGATTAAAATCAGTTCTCCTTGCTCCCACGGGGCGAGCGGCAAAGGTGATGAGTAATTATTCCAAGAAAAAAGCTTTGACAATTCATAAAAAAATTTATCGTCAAGTGGCAAATGCTTTTACGGGTAATTTAGAATTTCAACGGCAAAATAATTACGCAA
The DNA here is from genome assembly GCA_025356745.1 of Arcicella sp. Lineage (GTDB taxonomy): Bacteria > Bacteroidota > Bacteroidia > Cytophagales > Spirosomataceae > Arcicella. Next base: position 682 of record JANXRS010000489.1, on the reverse strand, counting down.
CCGATACGGTGTTTATCATTGATGAAGCCTCCATGATTTCGGATGATGCCGAGTATGGTTCGGCTGGTTTATTGACAGATTTAATGGAATTTATTTTCACAAATCCCGAAACTGATTATAACGGAAACAAAGTGATTTTTGTGGGAGATACCGCTCAACTACCTCCAGTGGGCAAATTAAACTCGCCCGCCCTTGAAAGAATATACATGGAAGGACAATTTCATATTGGCGTTTTGGAACAAGAATTAACCGATGTAATGCGACAAGATGCTGATTCTGGAATCCTTTTTAATGCCACAAAACTGCGTGATTTACTGAAAGATGAGAAGCCTACAATTAGTTTTACGACCAAAGGTTTTCGTGATTTTTTTAAAATGACAGGAGAGAAATTAGAAGACGGTTTAAATTATGCGTATCGGAAATTTGACCGTGAAAATACCATTATTTTAACTCGATCCAACAAAACAGCCGTTCAATATAATCGGTATATTCGTCAGCGGATTTTTGGGCAAGAAGATGAATTGGCAGCAAGCGATTTATTGATGATTGTTCGAAATAATTATCATTGGTTAGGCGAAGAATCTCCCGCAGGATTTTTGGCAAATGGTGACTTTGTGGAGGTTATGAAAATTAGAGGGATTGAAGAAATGCACGGTTTTAGGTTTGCAACGCTGACTTTGCG
>JANXRS010000455.1 GCA_025356745.1 Arcicella sp. | reverse complement strand
TTATTTGAAATGACTAAGAGATGATAATTTCTAAAAATTTTAATTCCTAAATCCCCTAACTCTACTTCCAATGCAAAATATCTTAGTAATCGGAATGGGCAAAGTCGGCTCATTGGTAGCCACGCTTTTGTCTAAACGTTTCATAATAAAAGGTTTAGATAAAAATAAACCAGCCACAGAACTACCTTTCGAAGTTATAAAAGGCGATGATTCGGATAAAGTTTTATTGGAAAAACTGATTCCACAGTTCGATGCGGTGGTGTCGTGTATGCCTTATAATTTGAATTTGACAATCGCTCAAATCGCCTACGAATCAGGAAAACATTATTTTGATTTAACCGAAGACGTTCCCACTACCACCGCTATCAGAGAAATGGCAGCCAAAGGTAGTAAAGGCGTTTTGGCTCCGCAATGTGGACTCGCTCCTGGACTCATCGGCATTGTAGGAGCAGATTTAGCCAATCGGTTTACGAAACTGCGTGACATTGAATTGCGAGTTGGAGCCTTGCCAAAATATCCAAATGGACTTTTGGGATATTCGTTCACATGGTCGCCAGCAGGGGTGATTAATGAGTATTTGAATGACTGCGAGGTGATTCATAACGGAGAAAAGAAATTAGTTTCTGCCCTCGATGGCATTGAATATATCAACATCGAAGGCAATGAATTTGAGGCATTTAGTACTTCGGGAGGACTCGGAACCATGTGCGAAACCTACGAAGGACGGGTAGATACGCTCAATTATAAAACCATTCGTTATCCTGGACACGGCAAATTGATGAAGTTTTTATTGTATGAATTAATTTTGAAAAATAAACGAGAACTCATTGAAGAAATTTTGACCCAAGCCAAACCACCTGTGCAGGAGGATGTCGTATATGTGTATGCAGTTGTGGAGGGTTGGAAAAATAATGTGTTGGAAAGAGAAGAGTTTTATCGGGCTTATTCTCCCAAAATTATTGACGGAAAGCATTGGAGAGCTATTTCATGGACAACGGCAGCCTCCATTGTGGCAGTTGTTGAAATGGTAGCAGACGGCAAATTACCGCAAAGTGGGTTTATAAAACAGGAAGAAATTGATTTCGAGAAATTTTTGAAAACAGAGACGGGGAAGTTTTTCCTATGAATTTAAACCCTATAAATTATATATTTGCGAAGTAATGAGTAAATAAATAACCGACCGATACTCGAAATTAATTCCTTTATTGTAATGCTCAGCATTACAATAAAGGAATTACCGAATTTTTAGCTTTTTAATGATGCCATATCAATAACAAAACGATATTTTACATCGCTTTTCACCATTCTATCATAGGCCTCATTAATATCTTGCATTTTAATTAATTCAATTTCAGAAACAATATTGTGCTCTCCACAAAAGTCAAGCATTTCCTGTGTTTCAGCTATTCCACCTATTAGCGAACCTGCTACTGACTTTCTTCCCAAAATCAATGGAACGGTGTTTAAAATAGGCTCAAGTCCACCCAAGTAACCAACCAAAACCAAAGTGCCATCAATATTTAAGGTAGTAACGTAAGGATTAACATCGTGTACGTAAGGAACAGTGTCAATAATTAAATCAAATTTTCCTTTTACCGCCTTCATCTGCTCTGCATCAGTAGAAATAATCACTTCATCTGCTCCTAATTCTTTAGCATCTGCTATTTTTTCTTCCGTCCTTGAAAATAATGTAACGGTTGCACCCAAACCTTTTGCCAATTTTATGGCCATGTGTCCTAATCCACCTAAACCCACCACGGCAACTTTACTGCCTTCTTTTACATTCCAATGTTTTAAGGGTGACCAAGTGGTAATTCCAGCACAAAGTAACGGGGCAACTGCTGCTAAATTTAGATTAGAAGGTACTTTCAATACAAAGTGTTCTTCCACTACTATTTTTTCGGAATATCCACCAAAAGTATGACCTCCTGAATGTTTGTCTTTACCGTTGTAAGTTCCTGTAAATCCTGTTAAGCAATATTGCTCCAAATCTTTTTTACAGCTA
>JANXRS010000447.1 GCA_025356745.1 Arcicella sp. | reverse complement strand
TATTGTAAAATATAAACATTTGTTGAAAAATGGGAAGAATGGTTTTGAGAATAGACAAATTGTTGTTTTATCGGTCGGGCGTATAACCTTAAAATCTATTCCATTCGTCCATGTGTGTACGGAAAGGCAAATTTTTAAACCCTCCATACTTTTGCATCAGTAATCATCCATACTTTTTGTCTTTCTTAATTACCAAATAGTCCAATTATGACCATCTCAAAATTCCTTATTGCCCTTTTTATGCTGTTTCCATTCATCGGAAATAGTCAAACCCTTAAATGGAAACCCATTACGCAACAAACAAAACCGTGGTCACGTTGGTGGTGGGAAGGCAATGCAGTAAATCCCAAAGACTTGACTTTCAACATGGAAAACTATCAGAAAGTAGGCTTGGGAGGTTTGGAAATTACGCCAATTTATGGCGTAAAAGGCAAGGAAGCTCAATTCGTTGATTTTCTTTCGCCCAAATGGGTTTCGTTATTTAAACATACGCTTGATGAAGGAAAGCGTATGAATTTGGGTATTGACTTAGCCAATGCTTCGGGTTGGCCTTTTGGCGGTCGTTGGGTTGAACCAGAAGATGCTTGTCGATACGTGGCTCACAAAGTTTATACTTTGAAAGAAGGCGAAAAATTAGCGGAAGCCATTAGTTTTCAGCAACAAGCCATGATTCGGTTTGTATTGCCGAAAAATGTGCAACCGAAAGATTTAAAACAGCCCATTTCTAAAAATGATAATCTCCAAGAATTGGCGATTGACCAAGTGAAATTTGACAAAATATTGCCTTTGGAAACATTAATGGCCTACTCTGACAAAGGCGAAACGTTAAATTTAACGGATAAAGTCAATGCGGAGGGACAATTAAATTGGCAAGCTCCAGCGGGAAATTGGTCGCTTTACGCTATTTTTTCAGGTTGGCACGGTAAAATGGTAGAACGTGCAGGACCAGGTGGCGAAGGTGATGTGATTGATCATTTTTCAGAAAAAGCAACAAAAAATTATCTCAAAGCCTTCGATAAAGCATTTGCCAATACGGACGTAAGTTCGATGCGTGCATTTTTCAATGATTCTTACGAAGTGGATGATGCTAAGGGTCAGGCAGATTGGACACCAGAATTGTTCAACGAGTTTCAAAAAAGACGTGGCTATGACCTTCGGAATTATTTGCCAAAACTTTTTAGTCAGGAAAAAACGGACATAAACAGCCGAGTTTTATGTGATTACAGAACAACCATTTCTGATTTAATTTTGGAAACATACACTTCTGCGTGGGCAAATTGGGGGCATTCTCGTGGTAAAATTGTCAGAAATCAGGCTCATGGTTCACCTGGTAATACCTTGGATTTATACTCGATGGTGGATATTCCAGAAATTGAAGGAACTGATTTGTTACGGATAAAATTTGCGTCGTCGGCTTCTAATGTGATGGGTAAAAAATTGACTTCTTCTGAATCTGCCACGTGGGATAATGAGCATTTTCTTTCAAATTTGGGCGATGTCAAAAAAGACCTTGATTTGTTCTTTTTGGGCGGCGTAAACCACGTTTTTTATCACGGAACAAATTACTCGCCAAAAAATGAGCCATTCCCAGGGTGGTTATTTTATGCAGCAACGCATTTTACGCCTCATAATCCATTTTGGAAGCATTTTGGAACATTAAATCAATACGTGGCTCGTACCCAGACTTTCTTGCAAAACACTAAACCTGATAACGACATTCTCTTATATTTTCCGATTTACGACCGTTTTGCCGAACAAACGCCGAAAGGTTTATTGCAACATTTTGACGGTGTAACGCCAGAATTTAACAATACAGATTTCAAAACCATAGCCCAGCAAATGCTCGACCGAGGTTATTCTTTCGATTATATTTCGGACAAACAAATCGGTAATTTGAGCGTTGAAAATCAGCAAATTTTGAGTGGTGAAACTACTTGGAAAACCATTCTATTGTCTGAAAATGAGACGATTCCCTTAGAAACTTTTGCGAAATTAGTACAATTAGCCAAAGACGGAGCAACGATTGTTATTCACAATCAATTACCCCAAGACGTTCCAGGATTAGGGAATTTAGTAGAACGGCAATCTGAGTTCAAAAGGCTCTTATCGCAATTGAATTTTACTCAAAATTTAGGCGTGAGCATAGCCAAAGTAGGTACAGGTTTTTTTGTGATGGGTGAGAATTTGGAACAAATTATGGCAACGGCAAAAGTTCAAAGAGAAATAATGATTGATAAAGGTTTGTCGTCTATCAGAAAAACTTATGCAAAAGGCAAAACGTATTTTATCAATAATACGAAGCCCAATAATTTCGAAGGTTGGGTGAAAATCGAAACACCTTTTCAATCGGTGGCTTTGTATAATCCGATGACGGAGAAGTTGGGTTTAGCAAGATTCAACGCAAAAACCAACGAAGTATATTTGCAATTATCGGCGGGCGAATCCATCCTTATGGAAACGCACAATGATAGGTTGAAAGCGGATAAATATCCTTATTTCAAAGCAATATCGACTCAAGAATTAGCAGGAAATTGGAAAATATCTTTCACCGAAGGCGGAGATATTTTACCAAAAACGATTGAAACAAAAACATTGGGTTCATGGACAAATTTTGAAGGCGATGATTATAAAAATTTCTCTGGCATTGCGACTTATTCGCATAAATTTACATTAGCAAATGTTTCAAAATTAGGCTATTGGTTAGATTTAGGAAAAATTTCTGAAAGTGCGAAAGTAAGCGTAAATGGTATTTCTTTGGGAACATTGCTCGGACCATCTTTCAAAGTTTTTGTACCCGCTAATGTGTTGAAATCTCAGAATATTTTGACGGTTGAAGTGGCTAATTCAATGGCAAATAGAGTAATTGCTTTAGAG
>JANXRS010000441.1 GCA_025356745.1 Arcicella sp. | reverse complement strand
AAATAAAGCCACTATAAAAGGTGATGGAACATTACTTGGAACTGATTTAGGAAATGAAATTGATTTTTTATTGAATTACAACATGAACAAGTTTACTACCCTAGAACTGGGGTATTCAGTAATGATGGCAACTGATAATATGGCTTTTGCAAAAGGACAAGCCACTACTGATATTACCGCTAAGAATTTCGACAAAACAGGCACTTGGCTATACTTAATGATTAACATTCGTCCTGACTTTTTCTATACAAAACCTGTGGCGATTAAGTAAAATTTTTACTGCCATTAAAGATATAAGTCTTGACAGCAAATAAAAGAAAATTGTCACACTGAAAATTTACAATTTTCATTTAATTATCTGAAAATGAGCAAATTACCTACCGATAAGAAGTACAAATCCACTTGTTCATATTGTGGTGTTGGGTGCGGGGTCGAAATCACGGATTTAGGCAATGGAAAAATTCATGTGGAGGGTGATAAAGACCATCCTTCAAGCAAGGGAATGTTATGTTCAAAAGGAATGAATCTGCACTATACTGTCAATGATACTTCCGATAGATTATTATATCCTGAAATGCGTTTTAACCGAAATATGCCACTTCAAAGGGTTAGTTGGAATACTGCACTCGACCGAACTGCTGCTATTTTCAAAACTTTCATTCAAAAATATGGTCCCGATTCTGTGGGTTTTTATGTTTCTGGACAGTGTTCTACGGAAGAATATTATATCATTAATAAACTCGTTAAAGGTTTTATTGGCTCCAATAATATTGATACCAACTCACGGCTTTGCATGTCGTCTGCCGTAGTTGGTTATAAATTAACCTTAGGCGAAGATTCCGTTCCTGTTTGTTATGATGATATTGAATTAGCCGATTGTTTTTTTGTAGCAGGAGCAAATCCTGCATGGTGTCATCCAATTATTTGGCGAAGAGTGGAGGCTCATAAACAAGCAAACCCAGGAGTTAAAATTATTGTAATTGACCCAAGACGGACGCAAACGGCATCTCAGGCAGATTTACATCTGCAACTCATGCCAGGAACAGACATCGTTCTGACCAATATTATTGGGCGAATTCTCATTGAAAATAGTTGGATTGACCAAGATTTTATCGTTAACCATACCGACGGTTTTGAGGCTTACCGTGAGCAAGTTTTCACGAGAACCCTTACGGAAGCCGCAACAATTTGTGGACTTGCTGAAAGTGATATATTATTAGCAGCTCAATATATCTACGAGTCGAAAGGGTTTCTTTCCATGTGGACAATGGGACTGAACCAGTCGGTGGTGGGTGTCAATAAAAATCTCTCACTCATCGATTTACACTTAATCACAGGTAGAATTGGCAAAGAAGGTAATGGTCCTTTTTCACTTACAGGACAGCCAAACGCCATGGGCGGACGTGAAGTTGGTGGTTTGTCGAATATGCTTCCAGCCCATCGAGATTTATTGAATCCCGCTCACCGTGACGAAGTTCAAGCATTCTGGGGGGGTACAAAAATTTCGGATAAACCAGGTTTCACAGCAACCGAAATGTTCCAAGCCTTAGCAGATGGACGGATGAAGGCAATTTGGATTATTACAACTAATCCGATGGTGAGTTTACCCGATTTGAATATGGTAGAAAAGGGATTACAAAAAGCCAAATTCGTAGTTGTCCAAGATATTTCTAATCGTTCCGATACCGTAAAATATGCCGATGTCGTACTTCCTGCGGCAGCTTGGGCGGAAAAAGATTCGGTTTTTACCAATTCAGAAAGACGCATTACGCTACTTCCAAAAGTAATAGATGCTCCTGGAGAAGCCTTAGATGATACAGAAATCATTAAACGTTTTGCTGAGAAAATGGGCTTTGGAGAATCGTTTAATTATTTGAATAATAGTGAGATATACGATGAACACGTTCTTTCAACCAAAGGGACAACTATTGATATTTCAGGCTTGAGTTATAAATATTTGAAAGAAAATAGAAGTTTTCAATGGGGAAAGGAAAGTTCGGCATTTGGAACGTCACCCACTCTAAACGCTAAACTTGGTACTCCTCGCCTCTTCACCGATTTTAAATTTTATACGCCTAACCAAAAAGCAAAAATTCAAGCCGTTCCTGATGAAAATTTATCAGAGAAACTCAGCGATGATTTCCCGTTAATTCTTACTACTGGACGTATCCGTGACCAATGGCATACAATGACTAAAACGGGTAAAGTCAATAAATTGAATCAGCATATTGCCCAACCTTACGTTGAAATTCATCCAAAAGATGCAGAAAGAAGAAATATCAAAGAAGGACAAGTAATTGAAATTGAAACAATTAGAGGAAAAAATCAAGTAAAAGCTCAAATCACGGAGGACATTAAACAAGGCGTTTGTTTTATGCCAATGCACTTCGGGAAAATTTTGGGGAATGCTTTTGGAAGAGCCAATAGTCTTACCAATACATTGGTTGATGCTCGTTCGAAAGAACCCGATTTCAAGTTTTCAGCCGTTCAAATTCGTCCTTATATAAAACCACAAGAAAAAATTGTGATTATCGGTGCGGGTTCTGCGGGATTGGGATTCATTAATTCTTACAGAAACCTTAATCAAACCGATGAAATTCACGTGTTTTCTAAAGAAATATATCCTTTTTATAACCGTGTAATGTTACCCGATTATATTTCAGGAACTCAAGAATGGGAACAATTAGTAAAACTTCGGGAAGACCAGTTTTCCGATGCTAATATACAAGTACATAAAGGTGTAGAGATTGTAAATATTGACCGTAAAAATAAGGTCGTTATTGATTCTAACGGTGAAGAACATACCTACGACCGTTTGATTTTAGGCATGGGTTCTCGGGCATTTATGCCTCCATCCGTTCCAAAAATCCCTGGGATTTTCAATATGCGTTCTCGTTTGGATGCCGATGGAATTATGCCATTTATGAACCAAGAAAATCCTCATGCTTTGATTGTAGGTGGTGGTTTATTGGGTTTAGAATTGGCAGCTTCACTTCGTGAAATAAATGTTCAAGTAACTATTGTTCAACGTATTAGTCGATTTATGGATAGGCAATTAGACCAATTGGGATCTGATTTACTTTATGAAGAAATGATTAATTTGGGCATTGATATATATTTTAATGATGAGGTCGCAGCATTCTACGGAACTGATAAATTTGAAGGAGTTAGGTTAAAATCTGGACGTAAAATTGATGCCCAAGTTGCTATTTTCGCCATCGGAACATCACCTAATGTGGAAATTGCCCGTGCCGCAGGTTTAGAAGTAAATCGGGGTGTAGTTGTAAATGATTATCTACAAACCTCCGATCCTGATATTTTTGCAGCGGGTGAAATTGCTCAATGGCGTGGCGAAATGTGGGGGATTACTGCTGCCGCCGAACAACAAGCCGATACCATTGCAAAATACATTGCGGGCGATTGGTCAAGTTATTATAAAGGCTCACTTTCGGTGAATATCATGAAAATTCAGGGAATTCAATTATGTTCAATGGGAATGATTGAAACGCCAAAATCGCCTGATTATGAGGAGATTACGTTTATTGATAAAGCTAAAAGATATTACAAAAAATGTATTATTTACAATG
>JANXRS010000428.1 GCA_025356745.1 Arcicella sp. | reverse complement strand
TTTTAGGTTTATGTTAACATAAATACTTCATTTTTAGGTTTTATCTTAAATTGAATCTTTTTTCATTATCCAAAATAAGCTCAATTTGTATTTTTCCAAGCAGTTTTATTGTACTTTTAAATGCGTTGAACCTGTGAGAATAATTAACTTCAAAACACATAGCTTTCTGTTAATTTCGTGGCTACTCCTATTCATCCAATCATCCTTCGCTCAATCAACCAAAGGAATTACGGGTATAAAAGACACTTCGTATTCCATGACGAGTGCGTATTTGGGTACGTTGAAGTCACATCCGAATATCAAAAGACCTTCCGAAATCATGCCTCCTTCGGTTCAGGGAAAAAAAAATATTGTGTACACCAAAATTGGGGAAAGAAATTTAGTACTAGACGCTTTCTATCCGAAGGCAAAAGCTAAAAAATTACGTCCTGTAATTATTATTATTCACGGTGGAGGTTGGCGGACAGGTAACAAAAATCAACACATTGCCTTAGCTCAACACCTCGCAGACTTGGGTTATGTTTGCTTTTTGCCAGAATATAGACTCTCCACTGAAGCACTTTATCCAGCGGCGGTGCATGATTTAAAAGCTGCTATTCGTTGGGTACGAGCTAATGCGAAAACTTACGGTGCAGATACGAATAAAGTGGCGACTTTAGGCTTTTCGGCGGGCGGTCAATTATCAGTTTTATTAGGTTCAACTGCCCAAGTGCCAAGTCTGGAAGGAACGGGAGGAAATCCCAATTATTCGAGTAAAGTAAATGCGGTGATTGATATTGACGGTATTCTGGCGTTCATTCATCCAGATTCGGGTGAAGGCGATGATAGCAAAAGAACTTCGGCAGCAACGTATTGGTTTGGATATTCAAAAACTGAAAACCCAACCCTGTGGAATGAAGGTTCAGCACTGACTCACGCAGGGAAAAACAGTCCTCCAACCTTATTTTTGAATAGTTCAGTAAATAGAATGCACGCAGGACGAGAAGATTATCGAGCAAAGTTAGCTCCGTTTGGCATTTATACTGAAGTACATAATTTTCCCGATTCACCGCACGGGTTTTGCCTTTTCGAACCTTGGTTTACGCCAACAGTTCAATATATAGATGCGTTTTTGAAGAAGGTTTTTTGAAAATGATTGAACTAATGGAACACGGATTGAATGGATTAGACACGGATTGAAAATTATAAAAATCCGTGTCTAATCCGTTCAATCCGTGTTCCAAGGTTCGGAAATATATTATTTAATTTAATAAAATGAAAAAAATACTATCAATAATTGCTCTAACGTTATTTTTTGCCTTTAAATCGGCAGAAGATAAACCAAGAATTTTCTTAATTGGCGACTCCACTTGTGCCAATAAAAATCCTTACGATGAACCCGAAACTGGTTGGGGACAAGTATTTCCACAATTATTTACTGATGCTGTAGAAATTCAAAATCATGCCGTAAATGGACGTAGCACCAAGAGTTTTAGGACTTTGGGACATTGGAAAAAAGTAAACGACCAATTACATAAAGGCGACTACGTTTTTATTCAATTTGGGCATAACGACCAGAAAGAATCTGACACGGCTCGTTATGCACCTGCCCAAACGGATTATCGTAAAAATTTGATTCGTTATATTGAGGAAGTTCAGGCAAAAGGAGCAACGCCTGTTTTACTCACGCCTGTGATGCGGAGGAAATTTGACGAAAATGGTAAGTTTGTTGACCAACACGGCGATTACCCAAAAGTAGTGCGTGAAGTGGCTCAACAGTTTCATTTACACTTGATTGATGCTCACGTAGCAAGCCAGAAAATTATTGAGCAACATGGCGTAAACGACTCTAAAAAAATGTTCATGATTTTTGGTAGTGGCATTTACAAGAAATTCCCGAAAGGAAGTGATGACAATACACACTTTTCACCCTACGGAGCCAGATTAATGGCAAATATGGTAGCGGACGAAATGGTAAAACAAGGAAACTCATTAAGAAATTACCTGATAAAAACAGAATTTAACGATAAATATGCCTACGAATTACCGATAACTTACCGTCCAGCTTTCAGAAAAGATACGTTTAATATTGTGCGTTACGGAGCTATTGCTGATGGACTTACGGTAAATACCAAAGCCATCAATCAAGCCATTGAATTATGTAATGCAGCGGGTGGGGGAACCGTTTTGATTCCAAAGGGATTGTGGGTAACGGGTCCAATCGTATTAAAAAGTAACGTAAATCTTCACATCGAAAAAGGGACTTTGTTACAATTCAGCCGTAATTATGAGAATTATCCAATCGTATTGACCACTTGGGAAGGTCAAGATTCGTACCGTTGTCAAGCCCCAATTAGTGGATTTGATTTAGAAAATATTGCCATCACGGGTGAAGGAATTATTGACGGTGGCGGTGACGTTTGGCGAGCCATCAAAAGAGATAAATTAACGGCTGGACAATGGGCGAAATTAACAAAAACGGGCTTAACCAACGATAAAAAGGATATGTGGTATCCTTCCGATAAATCAAAAAAGGGAAATCTAATCCCAGATGCAGGAAGGCTGAAAAAAGATGACTTAGGAAAATATAGCATACGCCCAAGCATGGAAGAATTGGAATCATACAAAGATTTTCTTCGTCCAAATATGCTAAGCTTGACTCGATGCAAAAACATAATTTTAGAAGGATTTACCCTCCAAAATTCTCCTGCGTGGACAATGCATCCACTTTTATGCGAGCATATTTCCATTAAAAATGTAAGCGTAAAAAATCAATGGTACGCCCAAAATAGCGATGCTATTGACATCGAATCCTGCCGAAATGGAATTATAGAAGGCTGTAATTTTGATACGGGCGACGATGGAATCACTATTAAATCGGGCAGAGATGAGCAAGGCAGAAAACGAGGTGTTCCAACAGAGAATTTTATTATCAAAAATAACATCGTTTACCACGCACATGGTGGTTTTGTGATTGGTTCGGAGATGTCGGGCGGCGTAAGAAATTTGTTCATTTCAGACTGTACTTTTATGGGTTCGGATGTTGGTTTACGTTTCAAAACCACTCGTGGACGTGGAGGCATTGTTGAAAATATCTATGTAAACAATATCAATATGACGGAAATTCCAGGCGAGGCAATTTTATTTGATATGTATTATGCCGCCAAAGACCCCGTTTCAGCCTCGGGAGAAGCCAATGAACTACCAGAAATTAAAGCCGAACCTTTAAACGAAGGAACCCCCCAATTCAAAGATTTTTACATTAAAAATATTGTGTGTAAAGGAGCGGAAACGGGCATTCTCATCAGAGGTTTACCCTAAATGGCCATCAAAAATATCAATATTGAAAATGCCATAATTGAGTGCAATAAAGGTTTACTTTGCGTCGAAGCACAAAATATTAATCTGAAAAATATTACGCTTTTAACCCAAGATAAAACCATCGGACAAATTCAAAATAGTCAAAATGTAACACTTGAAAATATCAAATACGGCAATAATGCCGATACATTTTTAAAAGTTCAAGGTACTCGTTCCAAGGCAATTCGTTTATTAAATACGGATATTAAGAATGTAAAAAATGGCGTTGTATTGGGCGAAAAAGTTGGGGGTGCTGTTGTTTTAAGGAAATAAGTAATTGCTGGTTTATGAGTTTATGGGTGGAAAGTTTAAATTACCATTCCTTGTAAATTCATAAACTTATTACGGAAAAGTATTTATGAAGAAGGGGAAATTTGGAACTCGTCCGCCCGTAGCTGATGCTGGTTTTTGTTCCAAAGTTGAATTACTTTTAACTGCTTCATAGTATTCCACTCACTGGTACAAATGTTTATTAATATACTGATATTCAGTCACTTTTGCTCAAACCCTTTTTTCATAAATAATATGTTAGTAACAGTGTTTATTCTCCCTCATCGTATTTCTTTGTAATTTCTTCGTTTAATTCTTTTGATTGTCCAATGAGTTCTTCTACGAGTTTGAATACTTGTGTTTGTGGATTATAATCTGCAAAACTTTGCCCTTCAATTTTATTACTTAAATCTTTTGCCCACTTAATTGCTAAATCTTGTCTACCGATTCTATTTAATAAAACATACATTAAAGGATTGTTCTTTTTATACAGAAAAGGCTCTTTCTTTTTACCAAGTTTTTCATTTACAGCTTTTTCTATCGCTTTTTTATATTCGTCCCTTGTCATTGCTGTAACACGATTATGAAAATGCAATAAATACCAAAGTTCAAAAGCTTCATTACTCCAAGCACATTCAATATTATTTGCTCTCGCCTTTAAAATAGCACTATTAAATGAATCTGCTTTAAAACTATCTCTGTCAAAAACAGCCCATACTCTATCATATTTTTGCATTGATTTATCTCGTAATTCAATTGCTTTTTCAACAACTCTTAGAGTGCTGATACCTCCACCATCAAACTTAATATCATAAATAGCTTTACCAACTTGTTTCGGAAAACATTTAAAATAATTTGGTTCTGTTTTTTCTCCTTCACATACAATCAAAAAATAAGTTATGAGTTCTCTTGACTTATTTTTTTTCCCTTGTTTTTGGGAAAAACGTTTTTGTAAAGCATTGTCAATTTTTATAGTTCGTGCCATAATCCCAAAATTAGTTTGTTATAAATGGAATAGCACCATATCTGCCTCTAATGTAATTTCTCTCAATGTTAGAATCGTTTCTAACTTTAGAGCCATCAGGTAGATTGAAATCATACAGAGAATACAAATCTGTTTGCTCCAATTGGTCTTTTTCTGTAAACCAAATTTGGTCTCTCCTAAATAACTCTTCACCCAATAAGTTTGTGTCGTGTGTCGCAAAAATCAATTGAGCATTATTGGGGTTTGATTCAGGATTATTAAAAAGTTCAACAATACGCATCGTAATTAATGGATGCAATTTAGCATCTAATTCGTCAATAATTAATGCTTTGCCGAGTTTTAGAGTATCAAATATAGGACCTGACAAATCTATTATTTTGTTTGTTCCTTCTGATTCGTTTCTCTCCTTGTCAAGAATAACAAAATCAACGATATTTCCTTTTTTATCAAATTTATTATGGATTGTTTTCAAGGTGATTTCTTTTCTTGTAAAATCTTTTATGAGTTTAGTTTTAAGTTTTTCAGAAATATTAGTAGGTATTTCTAATGGAATAAAATCTAATTCAATTGCTCTAATTTCTTTAAATCCTAACTTTAATTTTTGAAACAATTCTAAAGATTCATCAGAACCATTTAAGTTTTTATAGAGCATTCTTTTTGTAAAATCTGTATAATCATTATGTTCAAGCCCAGATAAAACATTGTACCCATTAAAATACTCAACTATTTTTTTAGAGATGCTACCTCCTAATTGAGCTACAAGTGAAATGAAGAGTCTATTGTTGTTTGTTTTAGATTCATTTCCATTTCCTTCACTAAATTTTTCTGTTATACCAATCCCATCTGAAGTTCGTATGAATAATGGTTTTTCTGTTTTTTCGGATTTGCCACTAAAAAGCCACTCATTAATAATTTCATTTAAATTATATTCAAAGCCATATCTGTATTTTGTTGAACTCTGCCAAAAAACAATTTCAAAAAAAGTAGGTTGATTTTCACTTTCCGTTGATAATAAGAAAGGGGTGTAATCCAATTCATCAGAATCATTTAGGCGTACAGAATTCAATACTACCTCTCTCATTCTCTCTAATGCTTTAATCAAGTTGCTTTTTCCACTTGAATTAGCTCCATAAATTACAGATGAACGAAGTATTTTGTCTCCGTTGAAAGTAATTATATTCGTTTTTAATTCCGAAATACCTTTTGCCTCAAGGCTTAAAGTTCTTTTCTGATTAAAAGAAAGAAAATTTCCAACTGTAAATTGTATCAACATTTTTTAATTATTTATCAGGTTCAACGCATTTAAAAGTACAATAAAACTGCTTGGAAAAATACAAATTGAGCTTATTTTGGATAATGAAAAAAGATTCAATTTAAGATAAAACCTAAAAATGAAGTATTTATGTTAACATAAACCTAAA
>JANXRS010000392.1 GCA_025356745.1 Arcicella sp. | reverse complement strand
CACTTAACCAGCGAGCAAAGATATACAATATCTGCAATGCTTGCTCAAAACCACCCACAAAATCAAATAGCCTTAGCTATTGGTAAAGATAAATCTGTCGTTAGTAGAGAACTTAAACGCAACTCAGACCAACGTAATGGTATATATAAATCTGACTTAGCGAATCGTTAACTCTTCTTGTAAATAGGTATGTATATTCTTTGCTTTTCCACCCACAAACTCCTGAAATTCCTTGATAGAAATACTGATTTCAGGCATATCATCACCACTTTGGTCAATTGAGGCAACCACTTTCAAAAACACTTTCATTTGAACCGCTGTAATATCGAACTTAGCATTTATAATTGGATTGGTTTTAATTAATCTATAGGGGTCTTTGGAGATGGCTTGTAGAGCCATTTCTCTTTTTTCTATGGGTATTTGAGGGTTATCCATCGCAAAAACGACTCTTGTTTTAGTTTGTCGTAATACAAATATACAAATATCATTTTGATAAATCGGAGTGCATCAAAAAGTGTGGGGCAATCAGATTTATGTTTTAGAGAATCATTTAAGGGTAGGCAATTGAACCCAATAATTTTTTAATTAAATATAACAAAAATCAATTGCCCCACACTTTTTGATGCACTCCAGCTACCTTAAAATTATCTGTTTAAAAAAATAAATGTGATTGCCCCACACTTTTTGATGCACTCCATCACGGTTGTTTGACGACATAAAAACCTCTCTTTTCAGTCATTTTTAGTTTTAGGAGACTATCAAAAGATATAGAATCCATCAAGCATAATTTTATTGATTATTTTGCAAGTAGATTGAATGAAAAAATTTGCTTGAAAAATCTATAAAAATGTCGTATGTTTGTACAAAGAAATTGTCGTATATTTATAAGCATAACTATTTGGTAATCAATGAAAAAGAACAAAACATTAGAAAGTAAGATTTTAGCCAGAATTGTGAGGAAGAAAGAATCTGTTTTTTTAAGAAATGACTTCTTGGATTTGGGCGGATATGACCAAGTAGGCAGAGCTTTGAAGTATTTAGCAGATGATAATAAATTAATCAGAATTGGCTACGGACTTTTTGCAAAAGCAAAAGTTTCATCATTGACGGGGGAAACAATACCTTTTTCTAATTTACCAAGTTTAGCAAAAGAAGCATTAGGGCGTTTAGGCGTAACGGTTATGCCTTCTAAGGCTGAAACAGACTATAATGAGGGGCGTTCAACCCAAATACCAACGGGGCGTTTGATAGGCGTTAAAAATAGAATTAATCGTAAAATTAGCTTTAAAGGTGCAAGCATCAAATATGAATATATTGCCTAAAAAAGAAATTATTGAAGAAGTTGCACAGATAAAGGGTATCAGTGATGCGTTTATTGAAAAAGATTGGTTTGTTACTCAGGTTATCAAAATAATTTCAACTGTTGTTTTTGAAGATTATAGCATTGTTTTTACTGGTGGAACGGCACTTTCAAAAGCACATGGATTAATTCAACGATTTTCAGAGGATGTAGATTTTAGAGTAATTGCTCCGAGTTTGGAAGGTGTTAACAAAACCCAACAAAGCAAAATACTTTCAACTTTTAAGAAAGAAATAATACGAAATTTAAGAGAAAATTTTGATATAAATGAGGAACAAATTACGGCTAATAATGGCAATAAATTTGTAGCAATAGAGATTAATTACCCAACCTTTTTTAGCCGTGCGGATGCTTTAAGACCACATATTTTATTAGAGCTTACGGTTTCAGAATTGTTATTACCTGCAATAAATTTACCTGTTTCTTCAATGATTAATCAGGTAGCAAAACGACAAGCTGAAATTAGCCAAATTGCTTGCATTAACCCTGTTGAAAATGCTGCGGACAAATTAAGCGCTATTACTTGGCGGATTGCCGAAAGGATAAGAGGTAGCGAAAATGATAGCCCTGATATTGTTAGACACATACACGATTTAGCCATTTTGAAGGGTTTAGCAATGAATAACCCAAAATTTTCAGAGTTGGTAATATCAGCGATGGAGCGAGACAAGAACCGTTCAGAGGTAATAAAAAGCCTTTCATTAAAGGAAAAGCTTTCAAATGTAGTGAAAATTATTAACACAGATTTAGAGTATTCAAAAGAGTATGAAAGGTTTGTAAACGCAATGTCTTATGCTAAAAGTGATTCAGTGCCTACTTTTAAAGCAGCCTTGGAAGGTGTGGGCGAATTAGTGGGATTGGTAAATCAGGGTTTGTAAAAATAAACTCTGAAGATAGGAGTGCATCAAAAAGTGTGGGGCAAATGATTTTTGATACTATGAACCTAATAGCAAAAGAGGTTCAATAAGCAATCTTAAACTGACTTTCTTGAGATAAAAATGGGGGTTCACTTAAATTTGGGGCAAACTTCCCACGAGAGAACAATCTTTTTGTTTTAAAATGTTTTTTCTACAAAAAAGCCGATATTTATCTCTAATCTATGCTAATAAACAGCTTTTTTACTTAAAAATGATATAAAAAGGTTAAAATACTTAGGAAATTATCCATAAAAAAGACCTTAAAAAACATGCCATTTTTAAAATTATTCTACTCGTAAGTAATTATGTATCAACTAATTAAGTGTCTTTGGCGGGAAGTTAGTTTACTACTGGACATACAGGGCAAAAAATGGTTAACAAACTGGTTAGACTTCCGTAACTTGTTTGCTACCAAACAAAAACCAAGTTATCGTGAAGTCCAATCCAGTTGTATGCCAATTTAGTGAGTATTTTTTAGATTTT
>JANXRS010000391.1 GCA_025356745.1 Arcicella sp. | reverse complement strand
TGGAGTTTTTATGTGTGAAGCGGGCAATTTTAATGAAATGGAGTTTTTATGTGTGAAGCGGGCAATTTTAATGAAATGGAGTTTTTATGTGTGAAGCGGGCAATTTTAATGAAATGGAGTTTTTATGTGTGAAGCGGGCAATTTTAATTAAATACATTTATTAAAAATTGCCTTCACAAGATTCACTCAATACAAAATATAATTCCGTACTACATAAAATATTTCTATTCCCCTCTCCTAATTTTCAATTATGTTTTTAACTAAATAAATAGTTTATTTCCTGTGTTATTATTTATTCCTTTTCCAATATCCCTTTCAAATCCGCAGGAGAATACTTTACTGACTTCAAGACTTTATTATCCACAATTCTATAAACTAAGAATTTATCTCCATCCTGTACAATTTCAGCCTCGGTGCCGTCTTTTTTAGCGTAATGAGTAACTGTTGCTTCGGCTTCTTCATAAGAACTACATGCCTTCGACATATTCGAGCGTTGTACTTCATTGAATAAATCAACGAACTTATTGCCTAAACCAAACTCTAAAACCGCACCAGAAAGTACGTACTGAATATCGCAAAGAGCATCTGCTACTTCCACCAGGTCTTGATTATCAATAGCTTCTTGTAATTCTCTCAATTCTTCAGCAATCAAACTTACTCGTAATTTACAGCGGTCAGCCGATGGAATTTGTGGGATGTTTAACATTGGAGCTTTGAATGTACGGTGAAATTCGGCAACTTGGTTTAATGAATCTATTTTTTGCATGACTTTTGGATTAATTTATCCCCAAATTTACGCATAATGTGCTTGATTCGTGGAACACTGTCTGCAATTTTAAATATAAATCATTAAGTATCTAATATTCAATGAGTTACATATTTACGTGGAACGATTTTAGTCAATCAATTGATAATCAGATAGGAGCAATTTGGCTATATGAAACACCCATCAAAAGAAATTATTTTTTGAAATTAATGACAAGATTTTAATATTAGTTAATTTAACTAAATTTGCCTTTAAAAACGCCCATATATGTTCTTAAACATAACCATTGAAAAGGGGAGTTTTAAGCTAAGAGAAGTAATTTAAACTAGAATAGGAGTGTTTTAGAGGCCCTCCTATTTTTAAATTAAGTATAAAAATAGGGTAAAATAGAAGTTACTTCCTACCCTATCATTCTCAATGGTACCAAGAAGCTTCGCAACCTAAATTTAAAAGAGTTCTTGGGTTAGGTTGCGTGTCAACTCTCAACTCGGACGTTTCTCTTCAAAAGTCCCATCTGTGTAAAATATCATAACCCTCTCAATTAGCTTCGCTGATGATGTGGAAGGCACCGTAGGACGCTCAATTTTACGTTTTATAGGTACATTTACAGGCGTTTGTGTAACATAAGGTTCAGCTTGAAAATTTTTAAGCGATTCTCGTGGCGTTTGTTCAGGTACGTTCTGCCTCGTATTTTGTTGATTTACAGGCTGTTGTCTATTGATTTGAGGCGTATTTTGTTGGGGTATATCAGAATCAAAAAGTAGCCAATCTCGGTCAATATCAGGAAAAACCTTCAAAATCCGTTGAATTATATCCAAACTTGGCTTATTTCTTCCAGAAAGAATATGTGAAATACTACTTCGCTGAATGCCAATTGTATCCGCAAAATAACTTGGGGATAGACCTTTGTCAATTATAATTTGTTCAATTTTCTTATTTAAATCCATTTGTTAATTGTAAACTTTCGTTAAATTAGCCAGTTTACAAATATAATAAATAGTTTACATATTACAATCATATAAATAATTAACAATTGTGTTTCGTATTATATGTGCATAGTTCACATACAAATGTAAATTAAGTAATTAAATTTACATTTGTATGTCATGGAAAATATTAAGATAATTTATTTATGTAAATTCCGTCATTTTGTAATTTACATTTACCATCTCGATATAATCCTCCAATCGCTTTCTTAAAATCTTTCTTTGACATTTGTAAATCACGGTAAATAATCGCTGAATCAGTTTTATCAGTGTATGGAAGAAAACCTTCTCTGGACACTAATAGCTCATATAATTGTGATTTAACATTGTCAATTCTATCATATCCCTGTTTTACCAATGCTAAATCTATCTTAGTATCAGTTCTGATTTTTTTGATAAATCCTTTGGTGACATCTCCTAATATAACATCTTGGAATACTTCGCTTTTGTAAATTACCCCTATGCAACGTTTGTCAATTAATGCTTTAATTCCTAAATCAGTATATTCATAAGGAATAAGCGATACTTCTTGGCCTTCTGTAAATTTCGAAGTGTCATTTTCTAAGAATTTATCCAACTTCGCTGACGCAACAATCCTCTCACTTTCTTCATCTATATAAATATACACTAAGTAAGAGCGTCCTAAACCCATTTTATGTGTTTGTTCTCCGAAAGGCACTAAAAGGTCTTTCATTAGTCCCCAGTCCAAGAAAACACCTAATTTACTGACATCTTTAACTTTCAAATACGCAAATTCGCCAACGGTGGCCAACGGTTTCAGCGTAGTAGCAATTAAACGATCTTCTGAATCTCTGTAAATAAATACCTCAAGAAAATCACCTATTTGCGTGCCTTCTGGCACATACACTCGAGGAATTAATATTTCTTCGCCATCGTAGCCGTCCAGATAAAGTCCAAAATCTAATTCTTTAATTACTTCAAGGCGATTATATTGACCCAATCGCAAGGGTGCTGATTCGTATAACATTCGTATAAATTTTCTATTTCAATGATTTTATTTACAAATTTGCAATAACATTCTAACAAAAGGAATTAAAGCCCCATAAAGTATGTATTTAAACATTACAGTTCTACTACGATTTATACGTGACAGAACCAATATTATCTGTGTATGTACGCTATATCTCCTGTAAATATATTAAAGGTTTCCCTTGAGGTTTTCGAAGAAAAATCAGACCTTGTCGTGGTTGAAGAACCCTTAGAAATTCGTCTCGGTTATGGAAGTATGGATAACCGTCAGCAACGCAGTGTGTCAGTTACCATGAGGACACCTACACATGATTTTGAATTGGCTATGGGGTTTCTGTATTCTGAGGGTATAATAACGTCTTATAGTCAAGCTATGAGCGTGAAGTATTGCGTAGATGCAGGAAAGCAAGCTACTGAAAACATTGTCCGAGTTGAGTTAAAGCCAGAAATTTCAGTGAATCTTCAATTGCTCCAACGCAATTTTTATGCTACGTCAAGTTGTGGTGTTTGTGGTAAAGCCTCAATGGAAGCAATTGACAATATGATTTGCCATTTAACGAAACAAAAACCTGAACAAAATACTCTAAGAATAAGTAGGGATTATATCTTTAACTTACCCAAAATTCTAGCTCAATATCAAAAAGTATTCGAATATACGGGTGGACTTCATGCTGCTGCCTTATTTGATGCAGAAGGTAAGATTATTTTATTGAGAGAGGACATTGGACGACACAATGCTTTGGATAAAATAATTGGAAATGCCCTGATGCAAGATTTATTACCCTTACACAATAAAATTTTGTTAATGAGTAGTAGAGCCAGCTTTGAACTAATTCAGAAAGCTATAATGGCGAATATCTCTGTTATAGTTACCATGGGAGCTCCATCAAGTTTAGCCATTCAAACAGCGGAACAATTTGGAATTACTTTAATCGGATTTCTCAGAAATAAGACTTTTAATATTTATACAGGGAAAGACAGAATATTATTGGAGAATAATTTTTTTTAATCTTTGACGTTAGTGGATTTCTTTAATATTCTGTCTTTAATAACTATCAAATCATGAACAATATCAATCCAAATACTCCTTTAGAATTTACAGGGCTCAAATTAGATAAACCTTACGATGAAGCTGTGGGTATAACTGCAATCGCTTCATCCGTGAGACACGTTTTTGGAGCGATGCCCTTTGCTAGAGGGATAAAGACTTTATTCAAATTAAATCAAAAACATGGCATTGATTGCCCAAGTTGTGCATGGCCCGACCCTGACCATCGTTCTGTCCTTGCAGAATATTGTGAGAGTGGTGCTAAAGCTATTGCTGAAGAAGCCACAACGCTGAAAGTAACGCCAGTTTTCTTCCAAAGATATTCAGTAGAAGAACTTTCTAATAAGTCTGATTATTGGTTAGGACAACAAGGTCGCCTGACGCATCCAATGATTGTTCGTGAAGGACAAACTCATTACGAAAAAATTTCGTGGGAAGAAGCCTTTTATATAATTGGAACATCCTTAAAAAAACTGCCATCACCCAATGAAGCAATTTTCTACACTTCGGGACGTACCTCTAATGAAGCTTCATTTCTCTATCAACTTTTTGTGCGCATGTATGGAACGAACAATATGCCAGACTGTTCCAATATGTGTCACGAATCTTCGGGAGTCGCATTGACGGAAACTTTAGGAATTGGTAAAGGTTCTACAACTTTAAACGATTTGGAGAAAGCGGAGGTCATAATTATTATGGGACAAAATCCTGGTACAAACGCTCCTCGAATGCTATCTTCATTGGAAAAAGCTAAGAGAAATGGTGCGAAAATTATTGCCATAAATCCCTTAGTTGAAGCAGGCTTATTAGCTTTCAAAAATCCCCAAGACGTGAGAGATATGCTCATTGGTGCCACAACTTTAACGGATATTTATCTACAAGTAAATCTTAATCAAGACTTAGCTCTCATAAAATGTATTATAAAACTCTTAGTGGAGGCAGATAATCTTTCAAACGGTAAAGTTTTCGATCATCCCTTCATTGATGAACATACAGCGGGTTTTAGTGAATTAATGGATAATTTGAATGGTTATTCAGTCGATATATTGGCTAAGCAATCAGGTGTAGAATTGATTAAAATACAGCAAGTTGTAGACCTTTTGGCGGTGCATAATAAAATTGTTATTTGTTGGGCAATGGGCATGACGCAACATAAGAACTCTGTTATCTCTATTCAAGAAGTTGTTAATCTTTTATTGCTTAAAGGAAGTATTGGATGTGTGGGTGCAGGAACGTTCCCAGTACGGGGACATAGTAATGTACAAGGGAATAGAACGGTCGGTATATTTGAAAAACCTTCCCAGCAATTTTTGGATAGTATTGAAAAAGTATTTGGTTTTAAGCCCCCACAAGAAGATGGTTATGGTACAGTTGAAGCTATAAAGGCAATGTACGAAAATAAGGTAAAAGTATTTTTTGGAATGGGTGGAAACTTTCTCTCTGCAACGCCTGATACTGACTATACTGCGAAAGCAATGACCAATTGTGATTTAACAATTCATGTATCTACTAAACTAAATCGCTCCCATTTGGTGCATGGAAAGGTGGGAATAATTCTTCCTACGCTTGGTCGGACAGATGAGGACATTCAAGCTAGTGGACAACAATTTGTTACCGTAGAAAACTCAATAGGCTTTGTACATAACTCGAAAGGCATTCTTTCCCCACCGTCCGATACCTTACTTTCAGAACCTGCTATTGTTGCTGAAATGGCTAAAGCGACGCTTGATGGAAATAAATTTCAGATAAATTGGGATTCTTTAATTGATGATTATAGCAATATCAGAAATTTAATCGAACAAACTGTTGAAGGATTTGATAATTATAATGCTCGTGTATTGAATGAAGATGGTTTCTTTTTGCCAAATGCCCCTAGAGAAGGTAAATTTACTACGGATAATGGTAGGGCAAAATTTACAATAAATGCCCCAACGCAACATCAATTAAAAAATAATGAATATTTAATGATGACGATTCGCTCGCATGATCAATTTAATACGACTATTTATGGTTTAAATGACCGTTACAGAGGAATATATAATGAGCGGAGGATAATTATGATGAATGAAAAAGACATCACTGACGCAAATTTATCTCATTATCAAGTAGTGAATCTTCATAACTATCACGGAGGAAGACACAGGGAGGTACAACGTTTCATTGTAGTACCTTATAATATTCCTGTAAAGAACGTAGCAACTTATTTTCCAGAAGCTAATCCATTAGTACCTATTGATTCATTTGCAGATAAAAGTAATACGCCTACTTCAAAATCTGTTGTAATTACGATAGAACCAATTTGGGAAGATGGAAAGATTGTTATTGCTGAGGTAAGAAGTTAATAAGAGGTAATAAATACAATGAAAAAGTCGTGGAGGGACTCCCCTACCACGACCTTGAAAAACCTGCAAAATAATGTTGAACTTTAAACAGTCACATTGTTTTCACGCAATGCTTGATTCAATGAAGTTTTTAGATCTGTACTTTCTTTACGTTTACCGATTATCAAAGCACAGGGTACATTATATTCACCCGCTGGAAATTTTTTTGTTAAACTTCCTGGAATAACAACACTGTTTTCTGGTACAAAACCAACATATTCTATTGGTTCAGGGCCTGTTACATCAATAATTTTAGAACTTCCAGTGATAGTTACCCCCGCACCTAAAACAGCACGTTTTCCTATTCTTGCTCCTTCAACCACAATACAACGTGATCCGATGAAAGCACCATCTTCAATTATTACAGGAGCAGCCTGTGCAGGTTCTAAAACGCCACCAATACCTACTCCACCGCTTAAATGTACATCTTTTCCAATTTGAGCACAACTTCCAACGGTCGCCCAAGTATCTACCATTGTTCCAGAATCTACGTAAGCACCAATGTTTACATAAGAAGGCATCATGATAACTCCTTTCGCTAAGTAGGCTCCATAACGTGCAACCGCTGGAGGAACCACTCTTACACCTAAGGCAGCATAATTATTTTTCAATTTCATTTTATCGTGAAATTCAAAAATTCCAACCTCTTGTACTTCCATTTGACGAATTGGGAAATACATAATAATTGCTTTTTTTACCCAATCATTCACCGTCCACGAACCATCTTCATTTGGTTGAGCTGTACGAAGTTCACCTTTATCAACTTTCTCTACGATTGCTTCAATAGCATTTTTTGTTTCTTGTGTCAAGCGGAGGCTAGTATCCTCCCATGCGTTTTCAATAATAGTTTTTAACTCTTCCATTAAATATATTAGTATTTTTTCATTTGAAATTGAATTACAAAGTAAAAGTATTTCAACGAAAATACATCAATAAAAAAAATATTTAGATAAATATTCAACAGAATATATTGAATCTACTACCTTAGCTTGAATAAGAATCTATAAAATTAATTATAAAGTTTTTAATTATATAAATTGCTATAACTATACTGATATCTTTATAGTTATAAATAAGTTATATAATTAAATCTACATTATCAAAATTATATTTGGTGTATAAATATCTGATATAATTATAGAGAAAATTATATTCACGAGATATTGTCAAATATCCAGAAAAGTAATATTTTGAATATTAATTAAAACTTAATAATAGGATATCATATTAGTGACTATAGAATTGTATTTACACCAAATATCATATCCACAAGATAATGTAGATACTTGATATATTATTACTTTAGAGGAATTTCATTTTAATTTAATAGTAGAGTTAGATTAAAATCCTCAATGATTAATGTAAAATGAAAGTTCAAGAACTAGAATTGTTTTGAGAATACAATTAAGTAAATCAACGACTCCTTGATGGAGAATAGGTAATTAAGACTTCAATAATATATAATTAATATATCGAACTGCCCCAACTTGTTTATTATTAGATTTATGGGTTAAATTTCTCTAAAGAATTTGTATTTTGGAAAATCTTTTAAAATGAGAGTAAACCATTTATATGTTAGTGGAGGAGCGCGGGGTTTATACTATTCAAATTTTCTTCTCATTTTTTTGAAAAATATATTTCAATCAGAGTTATCAATTTCTATACTATATCATCTGATTTATAAATAGGAACAATAAGACTTTAGCAATATAAATAGAAAATACTATTATTTTTAGTAAAAAACGTCTCGGCAAAAGAATTTTTTTAGTTTTTTACTAATTAATATAGTTAGTATTGCTAATATATCATTTCCTGTTACTCTATAATTGTTTGTATTATCTATATAAATAGATTACTTTTGTGAAGTATTTAAATCAAGTAATTTATAATTTTATTCTCTTAAAGATGGCAAAGGTTAAAGTTGCAATTAATGGTTTTGGTAGAATAGGACGTTTAGTCTATCGCCAAATTTATAACATGGAAGGTATTGATATAGTAGCAATCAATGATCTAACCAGTCCAAAGGTATTGGCTCATTTGCTAAAATACGACTCTGCACAAGGACGTTTTAACGTAGAGGTTTCTTCAACAGACAGTACAATTGTAGTAAATGGTGAGGCTGTTACGATATATGCACAAAAAGACCCAGCTTTAATTCCTTGGGGTCAACATGATGTTGATGTTGTTTTAGAATGTACTGGGTTTTTCGCTGATACAGAAAAAGCATCTGCTCATATTACTGCAGGTGCAAAAAAAGTAGTTATTTCAGCTCCTGCAACAGGTGATGCAAAAACAATCGTTTTTAACGTAAATCATCAAATTTTAGATGGGAGCGAAACAGTAATTAGTGGTGCATCTTGTACAACAAATTGTTTAGCTCCTATGGCTCAGGTATTAGAAGAGCAATTTGGAATTGTTAACGGTTTAATGACCACTGTACATGCATACACAAATGATCAGAATACACTTGATGCTCCACACCCAAAAGGTGACTTGAGAAGAGCAAGAGCAGCTTCTGAAAATATTGTTCCTAATTCGACAGGAGCAGCGAAGGCAATTGGCTTAGTTCTTCCTTCTTTGAAAGGAAAATTGGATGGTTCAGCTCAAAGAGTTCCAGTAATCACAGGATCATTAACTGAATTGACTGTAATTTTAGCAAAAAAGACAACAGTTGAAGAAATCAATGCTGCGATGAAAGCTGCTGCAAATGAAAGTTTCGGATATAATATTGATGAAATTGTTAGTAGTGATGTTATTGGAACTTCATTTGGTTCATTATTTGATGCCACTCAAACGAAAGTTCAAAATGTTGGGGATACTCAATTGGTAAGAACTGTTTCATGGTATGATAATGAAATGTCTTATGTATCTCAATTGGTAAGAACTGTTATCTATTTTGCTCAATTAATGAGCAAGTAATTTCAGATTTTAATTATAAAAAAAAAGGTCTTCGATATTCTAGGACCTTTTTTTTATAATTAAAATCTACAAGATAAATAATTAATATTAAAACCTTTAGCAGTAAACTTTTCTTCAAATCTTGTTTTGATGCCATAATGCCGAACATTTAAATCTGAATTATACAAATCCAATGTAGAAATTAAATCATTTACACCAAATAATCGTAGTGCCTCAACTGAATAGTCAAAAAATGATTTATTATCAGTTTTGAGATGAAGAATTCCCTCTTTATTTAAAAGAGTTTTGTAGGTCTTCAAAAACCTTTCATTTGTCATTCTTCTACGTATTCCACTTTGAAGCGAATGGGGGTCTGGAAACGTAATCCATATTTCTGAAACCTCTTCGTAATTAAAAAATCCTCTAAGTCATGAACTTTAGCTCTTAAAAAACCGACATTATCAAGTCCGAGTTCAATTGCCTGGTTACTTCCAACCGCAATTCTATCGCCTTTAATATCAATTCCAATGAAGTTTTTATCAGGAAATACTTTGGCTAAACCAACAGTGTACTCTCCTTTTCCACATCCTAATTCAAGAATAATAGGATTAGCATTCTTAAAGAAACTTTGTTCCCAATTACCTTTAATCGTATCAAATAATGTTTTTCCCTCTTGAATTACATTCTTATTAATCTCAATCTCTTTAAATCTTATATTCTTTTTTCTACTCATTGTACTACTAAAATAATTAGTTATTATATTTTTTAATTTAATGAGGCTGTATTTTTGGTTATTATTTATACTATTAAGGAATTATTTATCACAATAGGTAACTTATTGATTATCAACATATTATCTATTTATATAATATAATTTACGTACTCAAATTAGTGTAACCTTTTTCATGTAATCGTAACTACTTGATTATCAAACATTTATAATTTATTTTATAGTGACTGAGAATCGCTTAAAAAAAAACTTCCGTACATAATTTCAAGCAGTGGTTTATCCGACCATACTTTCTACTATAGAATCATATATACCAAAACTAATTTTAAAACAAAATAATATTTGGTACTAAATTTACAAATTTAGAAAAAAAATATAGCAGGTAAAGTGTCGTATATTCAACTCAATTTATTAAAGTATTTCAATGCCTGAGATTTCAGCAACGATGAATGTACTTCCTCCAATATATATAAAATCATTAAATTCTGCGATAGACTTAATTCGACGGATTGCATTATTTACATCAGGAATCACCTCCCCTATTAAACCATATTTCTGTGCAATTATTGATAATTCAGAAGCATCAAGTGCCCTTAGAATCTTTGCTTGACAAAAGATATAATTAGCCGCTTTCGGTAATAATTCTAAAATACCAGAAATATCTTTATCCGATACAAAGCCTAATATCATCCACAAATTTCGGTATTTTATTTTCTTGATACTATTCAATACTTGAATAAATCCTGCAACATTATGAGCCGTATCACATAACATAGTTGGATTATATGATAATAATTGCCATCTTCCTTGTAATCCTGTATTTGTAATAACTTTTTTAACTCCTTTAAATATTGCTTCCGCATTTATTGAAAAGTCCAATTGATTTAACAATTCCACTGATTTTAGTACCCCTAAAATATTTTTAACTTGGTATTCCCCTACTAATTGTGAAAATAGAATCGTCTTGCAATTATTTGAAAAATCTATTATTTCCAATTCTAAATATAATTCTTTTTCTTCATAATTTTCGACGCTATAAAATTCTTCCGCAAAGTAAATTGGAGCATTTTCGAATTTAGACTTTTGCAGAAATACAAATTCAGTCTCTGAATTTCTTTCACTAATTACGACTGGGATGTTTTCTTTAATAATACCCGCTTTTTCGAAAGCAATTTTTGAAATTGTATCGCCAAGTATATCGGTATGGTCAAGACTAATGTTTGTAATTAATGATAAAATGGGTGTTATGATATTTGTTGAGTCTAATCTCCCTCCCAACCCAACTTCTATGACTGCAATGTCAACTTGCTCTTGTGCAAAATATTCAAAAGCCATACCGACACTCATTTCAAAAAATGAAGGTTTTAGTTCTTCCAGAAAACTTTTATTATTTTCTACAAAAGAAATTACGCTGTTTTCCAGAATGGGTACTCCATTTATTCTTATTCTTTCTGTAAAAGATTTTAAATGAGGAGACGTATAAAGTCCAACTTTATATCCCGCACTCTGCAAAATAGAGGCTAAATAATGAGATGAACTACCTTTACCATTTGTTCCCGCAATGTGAATGGTTTTGAATTTTTCATGTGGGTTATCAAGATGTTGACAAAGTTTTATCGTATTATCTAAGTCTGCCTTAAATGCTTTTTTGCCAATTCTATGAAACACAGGAAGTTGTTGATAAAGGTACTCAATGGTTTCTTGATAAGTCATTTTTGACATAATTTTATCCCTGTAAATGGATTGATATTTCATTTGGGGTGCAAAGTTAGTATTTATCTTTTATGATTGGATAGGTCGAAATGGAAAATAATCAATTAATTTTGTTCTTTAAAACGGAATCAATTCCATTAAATTGCAAAAGTATTTTATGAAGCATTCAGAAATTAATTTTAAAATTTTATTAGACGACGATAATATTCCAGAGCAAATCTCGTGGTCGGCAACTGAAAACCCAAATGAAGGAATAGAAGAGACAAAGTCTATATTTATTGGCGTTTGGGATAATTACAACAAAGGTTTGATGGCATTGCCTTTATGGACGAAAGACATGGAGGTTTTTGATATGAAACGTTTTTATATTGAAGTAATAGGTAGTATTGGAGATACGTTGGAGCGAGCGACAGGTGATCAAAAAACAGGACAACTTATTGAAAATCTTTGTAAAACGATGACAAAAGATTTGAGAGAAGAAATAAAAGCCGCTGAAAAACAGTAGTATTTTCGATTAATAATTGTTAATGCCAATTTCTAATGAAGAGATTGGCATATTTTTGGATTTTAAAATTTTGTGCGAACTCGAATAAATACTATTGCAATAGGCCAAACATTTAAAATTTAATTATAAATAGCATAAATATACTAGTCAAAAAATCAAAAAAACCATGAAAAAATATCTTATCACTCTACTAATTTTATCATTTATTAGCAACATATTTGCTCAAAAAGGAACATCTTTTTTACAGACTGGAAATCTTAGAACCGTTTTCGATTTGGCAAAAGCACAAAACAAAAACGTTTTCTTAGAAGTATATGCTCCAACTTGCCATGTTTGTAATGCTTTTAAGCCAACTTTTGAACTTCCACAGGTTGGGAATTATTACAATCAAAATTTCATTTCTTACAAATTAGACATTACAACGCCCGAAGGTGCTGCTTTTCTGAAAAAGCAAGGATTGTATATTTTATCAACTCCTACTCTCCTATTCTTTGATAAAGAAGTAAAATTAATGCACGTGAGTATTTTAGGTGAAAACAACAATTCGGGACAAGTCTTGATTGAAGCAGGAACAAAAGCACTTTCTCCATCACAAAGAACATCTACCTATAAAGCGAGTTACAGAGATGGAAATCGGGAGACAAATTTCTTAATTGAGTATGGATTAATTTCAAGAGTAGTCCGTGACACAGTTGATAATATATCAACCATGAATGCTTACGCAAAGAAAATTCCAAAATCGCAATATGGGAATAATACAAGTTTCTTATTATTACAGAAAGTGATAATTGATGATGAAAATGAGATTTTCAAAGCGATGATGAATAATTTAAATATTTTTTATAAAAAGAATGATAAGAAATTGGTCAATCAAACAGCAGAAAATATCATTATGTATTCGTTATATAGTAGTCGTGGAATGAGGTATACTACTGCAAAAATAAATAGCGTTCGTGATAACTTAACGAAATTAGGCATTGATAAGAAGTCTATTGATGGAAGGATTTGGAGAGAAGAAAGTAAAGCATATTTCAGAGAAAATCAACCCGCAAAAGCAATGATAGTATTGGGTAAACTGATAAATGCAAATACAGATAAGGCATCCTATACATTTCTAAGCAGTTGGGTAAAATCAAGTACATCTGATAAAAATGCTCTCATGATGGCATCCCAATGGGCAGCGAAAGGAAAATAATATGTAATGATTATTAAATAAGAAATGCCAACCATCGGCTGATGGTTGGCATTTCTTATTTACGAGAT
>JANXRS010000374.1 GCA_025356745.1 Arcicella sp. | reverse complement strand
CTTTTCTGAGATTAGCCATAAAATCTGCTTTCGATTTCAAGTTAGCAGTCGTCAAGGCAAAATTTATTCCTGCTTTCGATAAAATTCCTGCATTGGCAGGAGCCATTTCCCAATGTTTCATGTCAGTTAATAACACAATTTTCTCATCAAAAGGGTCTTCAACGTCAGGCGTTATGGGAAAATTTAATGGTAAAATTAAACTAATGCCCGCTGCTTTCACTTCATCTAAACGTTGATATTCATCGCCCATTCCTTTGATAATGTATTGAATGCCAAACTCTTTGCCTATTTTATTAGCTCTCAAAACGCCCAATTTATCCGAAACCTCAAAGACTTGCGGAATACCTTGATTATTACTGAAAGCATCCAAAGAAATATTGAATTCAGTTTTACCTTTTGCTTTTTTATACCAATCAACATCATAAAATGTCTGACGCAACAATGCTACCGAACCCATCAAAGAATTTGGATAATCTTGGGTTGAAGTTCCTTTAGAAAATGAATAATGAGAAGACACTTTGTTTTTCAATAAAGCTTCTTGGTCTTTGCCATCAATGAGGGCAACTAAGGCAGATGTTCCACGCACGATACCATCTTGAATGTGGGTAACGGCTGAACCAAATCCAATTTTACGTAATTCTTCGGCAGCGGTATTGTTTATCGTAAAAACTTTTTCCGCTTCAATTTCTGGATTAACAGCTTGATTCCAATTATAAGCTCCTTTTTTCTTAGAATCGGGTTGCGGTTCGCCTCTAAAACCAACAGTTCCTTGGCGAACTGGTTCTGGAACGCCATAATTAGTATATGATTCTACAAAAGAAGGATAGATTTTTTTACCCTTTAAATCCACGACCGTTGCACCTTGCGGGATACTAATTCCTTTTCCAATGGCTTCAATGATTGAACCTCTGATAATGAGCGTTGCTCCCTCAACGGTTGAATTTGCATCAGTTATAATAGTGGCATTGGTAAAAGCATATAAATCAAGTCTTTCATCTTGAACTCCATTTTTCGGGAAAGTTTGCGTTTGGGAAAAAATGAGTGGACTCAACAGAAATACATTGAGTAGTGTAATAAACAGTTTTTTCATTGGTAATTGATTATTGGTTTGTTGAAATATTACTTAAATGTAAACGCTAAAAAGGTAATATCCAATTTGGTTTTGTTGTTTTCGGTAATCTGAGAAGAAAAAATGAATAAAGGATATACCTTAAAAGCGGTAATTGTTAAAAACTACTTTTAAGGATTTATCAATATAATTTTACTAATATTTAAAAGTATTTTTCATGTAAACGTTTCCGTAAACGTTTACGGAAAAATATTCAATGAAAACCTTGAATAGTGATATTTATTTAATATATCTTTATAGTATAATAATCTCGAGATTCACTAAAATAGAATTTTATAACCCATTTAAGATAATGACGATTAACCCAAAAAACATTGATGAAGTAAAAATGTGGAATGAGTTTAGAGGTGGTAATCACACAGCATTTACGCAGATTTATCAAAATTACATCAGTCTTTTATATAATTATAGTACTAGTATCACGCCCGACCGTGAGTTGATAAAAGACTGTTTGCATGATTTATTTGTGGAATTATGGAAAAATCATAAAAATTTAGGAGAGACAACTTCCATTCGATATTATTTGATGGCTTCCATTAAACGGAAGTTGGTTCGCCATTTAGAAACGACTCAACGTCATTCACAACATCACGAAGCATATTATCTTGAAAATCCTGATTATACGGGTTCGCATGAACATCGTTTAGTTGCTTTTGAAGAGGAAAAATTATTAACTGATAATTTGAATGAATCTTTTCGTTTTTTGACTAAAAGGCAAAAAGAAGCAGTGTCTTTGAAGTTTTTTCAAGGTATGGATACAGATCAAATATCCAATGCAATGAACATTAACCCTCAATCAGTTTATAATTTAATTTTTGGGGCATTAAAGATATTAAAAGAACACATTTCTCAAGAAAAAATGACTTTTGCCTAACCATAATATACTATTTTAAAAGCCTGATTGTAAAGACAATCAGGCTTTTTTTGTAGATAAAATCCCAATTTTAAAAGAATTGATAGATAAAACATAACATTTTCAAGTAGAAAAAAAGTGCATGAGGCTTTTAATCAAAAATATCAAATTAAACTTAAAATATTACTAAAAGTGGCAACATTAAATTTTCAAAAATATGAAAATTATCATTCGGAAGATTTTGCTACTGATATTTATTTTTCACAATGGGTTCGCACTCCAGACAATTTAACAGTTTCATTTTATTGGGAATCATTTTTAAAAAAATATCCTGAAAAAGAATACGAAATTGAAATGGCACGGCACAAAATTTCAAACCCAATTTCTCAACCTGACCAATTTTCGCAGTACGATATTGATTCCCTTTGGCATCAAATAAATATAACAATTACTACTAATTAATTTAATAAATTTAATTTTAATCAAATAAATATGAGCATGAAATCTTTACTAAAATTCACAAGTGGCATCAGTTGGGCAGTCTGCCTGATGCTTTCGATGATTACTTTAACAGGTTATGGGCAACAACAGGCTGTAACTGGAAAAATCACTTCGTCAGAAGATGGGCAAGGTATACCAGGAGTGAGTGTGGCAGTGAAAGGAACGAACAAAGGAACGACAACTGATGTCATGGGTAATTATAAAATTGCAGTTCCAGAAAGAGCTAAATTAACTTTTTCTGCTATTGGTTATATCGCTCAAGAAATTGAAGTTGGCACTAAGAGTGTTGTTAATATTAGTTTACTTGCAGATATTCAGTCGTTGGGCGAAGTTGTCGTTATTGGTTATGGTACTCAGAAAAAGAGCCAATTAACAGGGGCAATTTCTCAGGTTACTGCCAAGCAGATAAATGAAATGCCTATTACAAACCTTGGGCAAGCCATGCAAGGGCGTGTTGCAGGAGTTGATGTATCGCAATCAGGAAGTAAGCCCGGTACTGTTCCAAAAATTTTAATTCGTGGTCGTCGTTCTTTCAATGCAGGTAATGACCCTCTTTATGTAGTTGATGGTATTCCATTGTCGGCTGGTTACGAAGATCTTAATCCAAGTGATGTTTCTTCAATGGAAGTATTAAAAGATGCAACGGCCACTGCTATTTACGGGGCAAGAGGAGCCAATGGGGTTGTTTTAATATCTACTAAAAGAGGAGCAACAAAAGGGAAAACTACGGTTTCTTATGATAACTATGTAGGCGTAACAAATGCTTTGGATAAAATTAATTTGTTCTCTGGGGCAGAGTTTGCAGAATATATCCGTGAATCAAGACGAGGTGTTGTGTCTGGAAGTATTTATAAGGATGCAAACGGAAATCCTGTTCCTTCGGGTCAAATTGATGCTTTTGCGGATTCAAAATTATTCGAAGCCGTTGAATTAGATGGTATAGCAAAAGGACGTACTACTGATTATCAATCAATGATTTTACGTCAAGGATTTCAACAAAATCATTCATTGGGTGTACAAGGTGGAAATGATAAAACTCAGTTTTATATTTCAGGAAATTACTTTCAAGATAAAGGTATTTCTGAGGGCTTAGATTTTACAAGAACATCGCTTCGTGTGAATCTTGACCATAACATTAATCAAAATATTAAAATTGGACTTTCTTCTTATTTGATGCATAGTCTTAGAAATGGAGAAAACTTGAACCCATACGGATTTACACTTACACAAAATCCATTAGGTAAGGCTTATGATGATAATGGTGTTATGATTTTTGCTCCAACAAATGATGCACTTTTAACAAACCCATTAGCGGAGATTGTTCCAGGTGCTCAAATAGATGAAACCAAAAAATATCGTATTTTCAATAGTGTATATGCAGAAATCAAAATTCTTGAAGGGTTGAAATATCGGGTAAACTTTGGACCAGATTTTACGATACAACGAAATGGTAGTTTTGTTGGTGCTACTACCAATGCTCGTAAAGGTGGGGATCCGCAAGCATCTACAAGGAGTAGTTTTGGATTCAATTGGACGTTAGAAAATATTCTTAGTTATAATAAAACTTTTAATAAAGTTCATAATCTTGGTGTAACGGCTTTGCATTCGATTCAAAGGGATAATTTTGAGGGAAGTAATATTTCTGTACAAGGTATTCCAGCCGAAACTCAATCATTTTACAGCGTTGGAAGTGCAAGTTCAGTTTTAGGCGTTGGTAGTTTCCTCAGTCAATGGACGATTAATTCATACATGGCTCGTATCAATTACGACTACAATGATAAATATCTTTTAACGCTTACTTTACGTAGAGATGGGTCAAGTCGTTTTGGAGAAAATACAAAATATGGTAATTTTCCCGGTGTTGCTGTTGGATGGAATATTTCTAACGAACCATTCATGAAAGGAATTACTTCAATTGATTTGTTGAAAATACGTGCAAGTTATGGTTCGGTAGGTAATCAAGGAGTTGTACCGTATCAAACACAAGGATTATTAAGTAGAACAATTTATGCTTGGAATGCAACGGGTGCTTTTGGATACCGTCCTTCCACTATCGGTAATCCTGATTTGAAATGGGAAGCTTCTGCCACGGCAAATATTGGTTTAGATTTTAGTTTCTCTAAAGGTAGAGTACAAGGTTCACTCGAATTTTATCAAACTAATACCACAGATTTATTACTTTCTGACCAATTACCAGGCTCAATAGGATTTAGTGCTGTGACTCGTAATGTTGGTGAAACCCGTAACCGTGGTATTGAATTAGGTTTAACAACGGTTAACCTTAATACTGCTGGTGGATTTAAGTGGACAACCGATTTTACATTCACTAAAAATACAGAAGCAATTATTTCATTGTACAATGGGGCAAAAGATGATTTAGGAAATAAATGGTTTATTGGGCAACCGTTATCGGCCTATTTTGACTATAAAAAAGTAGGCATTTGGCAAACGAATGAAGCTGATTTAGCAAAGTCTTATGGAAGTAGAGTTGGACAAATTAAAGTACAAGATACCAACGGCGATGGCAAAATTAATGCGGATGACCGTGTACTTTTAGGTTCAGATATCCCAGATTTTAGTGCTGGAATTACCAATAGATTTACTTACAAAGGCTTTGATTTATCTTTCTTCTTTTTTGGAAGGTTTGGGCAAACAATTGTGAGTGGTTTCCACCAAAATAATAATGCTTTGGCTGGTCGATACCAACAAATTAAAGTTGATTATTGGACTCCAAACAATCCAACTAACGAATTCCCTCAACCTAACAAAGACCAAGAATTTCCAGTAAATAACACGGCCATTATTTATTACGATGGATCATTCATTAAGTTACGTAACGTAAACTTTGGTTATACTTTTGCTCCTACATTTGCCAAAAAATTAGGAATGGAGTCGTTGCGTTTGTTTTCGAGTATTCAGCAACCATTTATTTGGTCATCTTATCGTACTAAATACAATGGTGTTGACCCTGAAACTTCGGGTACAACCGTTAGTAGTGGTGTAACTCCTGCTACAAGCATTGTTACTTTAGGCTTGAATGTAAAGTTTTAAGAAATAGAAAATTAGCGAAAAATCAAAATAATAATTTACAATAATGAAAAATATATATAAAAAATCATTAAAAATTTTCAGTTTGGTTGCCTTTATGATGGTTGGGCAATCTTGTGAAGATGTACTAAAAGAAACTGTAATTTCTAATATTGGTAATGATTATATCAATACAGGAAAGGGTTTTGAAGATGCTGTAAAAGCAGCGTATTCATCTTTAAGAAACTATTATGGAACTCAACAAGGTCTTACAGTGACTGAATATGGAACCGATTTATTTGCAACTGGTGCTGATGGTGGTTATAAAGGTTTTCACTTTTATGATGCACAATTACAACCAACGGTTGATTATCTTGCTATAATTTGGGATGAAACCTACCGAGGAATCAATACTTGTAATGCTGTTATCGAAAGAGCTCCAAAAGTTACTGGAGTAACAGATGCAGTAAAAAAACAAAGAATTGCAGAGGTTAAATTTTTGAGAGCTCATTATTACTTTCTCCTTTTTCAACAGTTCGGAGGAGTAGATTTAAGACTTACAGAAACATTATCTCCGACTAAGGTAACAAGCAGAGCAAGTGATGCTAATATGTATAAAGCTATTATTGCCGACTTAGAAGCTGCATTGCCCGACTTGGATACTAAAATTAGAGCCGCAGATTATGGCCGTGCTACTAAAGCTGCTGCAGAACATTTGTTAGCAAGAGTGTACTTAACGAAAGGAAACTCATCGGTTAAGGCGACTGATGACTATGCAAAAGCAGAATCTTATGCAGCAAATGTTATTAAAAACTATGGGTTTAAATTATTGCCAGACTTTGCGAGTGTCTTTGCCCAAGGTGCAGGAGAAATTAATGATGAAGTTATTTTTGCAGTACAATATACTTCTGATCCTTTGACTGACGGTCTCGGCAATAACTTGCATTTACTTTTTGGTATGCAATACGATGTTCAAGCGGGAATGGTTCGTGATATTGTTAACGGAAGACCCTTTAAGCGTTTGCGTCCCACTAAATATTGTTTGGAAACCGTTTTTGCTGACCGTGTAAATGATTCTCGATATAAGAAAACATTTAAAGATACTTGGTTAAGTAATAATCCAGGAACGTTCACCAACGTATTTGATAATTCTAAAAAATCGGTAACGTTTAAAACAGGTGATACAACAATCTTTATTCCAGGTTTCGAGATGTCATTGACAGAAAGAGCGAAAAAACCATATCAAGTATTAGTGCCAAGTTTATACAATGAAGCCCTTTTTCCAACTTTACAGAAATTCTTAGATCCACTTCGCCCTGATAGAACTTACGAAGCAGGAAGCCGAGATTACTTATGTTTTCGTTTAGCAGATACTTATTTAATGATAGCGGAGGCTCAATTATTACAAGGAAAAATTAAAGATGCAACTGAGTCTGTAAATATGGTACGTCGTCGGGCTGCATTTGCAGGAAAATCAACAGCTATGGAAATCACGCAAGCTCAAATGAACATGGAAATGATTTTTGAAGAACGTGGACGTGAATTAGTTGGTGAGCAAATTCGTTGGATGGATTTAAAACGTTGGGGTAATTTGGTGGATAGAGTACAGAAAAATAATCCACAGGCAGCACCAAACGTGAAAGCAATTCACTTAGTACGTCCAATTCCACAAACGCAAATTGACAGAACTGAAGGAGGTTCAAGTGCTTTCCCTCAAAATCCTGGATACTAATCTTAATGAATACTTAAAAGTAAAGGGAGAATAAATTCATGATTTTGAATTTATTCTCCCTTTACTTTTAGAAACAATTATTGGTTTTCAACTAACTCAATCTATCTTTAAAACTTTCATAACCAAAAGATTTAATTAAATCGAAAGTGTTATCTTCTCGCCAAATACCAATTGAAGGTAAATTAACCCCGTTAAAAGTTGTGGTTTTTACCATCGTGTAATGAATCATGTCATCAAAAACAATAGAATCGCCAATTTCTAAAGGTTTGTCGAAAGAATAATCTCCATAAAAATCTCCCGCTAAACAAGTCATTCCTCCGAAACGATACGTAGGTTTTCCTTCAACAGGTTCATGATAGGCTCCTAAAATAGTAGGCTTATAAGGCATTTCGAGCGTATCGGGCATGTGAGCAGCAAAACTCAAATCCAGAATTGCCACATTAATTCCTTGAGAATCAATGATATCTAAAACTGTTGAAGTTAAATAACCCGTTCTCCAACCAACTGCTGAACCAGGCTCCATGATGATTTTTAAATTTGGGTAACGAATTTTTAGCCCTTTCAAAATAGAAATTAGATGTTCGGGGTTATAGTCTGCTCGAGTAATTAGATGCCCTCCACCCAGATTTAACCATTTTACTTGTTTTAATAAACTGCCAAAACGTTCTTCAATGGCTTGCAGAGTTCTTTCCAAAGTATAGGAATCGTTCTCACACAAAGTGTGCGAATGCAGACCTTCAATTCCTTCGGGTAAAGTATCACCTAATTGATTGCGAGTGATACCCAATCGAGAACCTGCAATGCAAGGATTGTACATATCTGTCTCAACCTCGGAGTATTGTGGATTAATTCTGAGTCCGCAACTTACACCACCTGTAATAGCTCTATCTTTAAATTTATTAAATTGATTCAAAGAATTAAATGAAATATGATTGGAATACGTCAATAATTCATCAAATTCTGTGTCTAAATAAGCAGGCGAATAGACGTGCGTTTTTGACCCCATTTCTTCAAAGCCCAAACGAGCTTCGTTCAAAGAACTTGCCGTTGAACCCGCCAAATATTGACGAACCATCGGAAAAGTAGAGAACATTGAAAATCCTTTCAAAGCACAAATAATTTCGATATCCGCTTGCTGTTGAACATATTTTAGAAGTTCTAAATTTTTACGTAATAGCCTATCTTCAAGCACATAACAAGGTGAGGGAACTTTTGAAAAATCAATCATAATTGGATGTTTATACATTAAAATTGCTCGTATTTTTCAACACGAGCAATTTTAAATTGGTTCGATTTTTACTAATCAATACTCATGTGGAAGTGTACCATTCACAACTTCATGCCAAGGCAAACCATGAATATTCAACATTGCCATAAAAGGATCAGGATTCATATCTTCACAATTCCAAACGCCTGGTTTCATCCATTCGCCCGTAATCATCATCATTGCTCCTAACATCGCAGGTACGCCCGTTGTATAACTAACACCTTGCGCTTGAACTTCTTTCCAACAATCTTGGTGTTTGCAGTTATTCCAAACGTAATAGGTTTTATCAACGCCGTCTTTGATACCTTTAATTTGACAACCAATAGAGGTTTCTCCAGAATAATTTTCTCCTAAAGAACTTGGTTCTGGTAAAACTGCTTTCAAAAATTCCAAAGGCACAATATCCATTCCTTTAAATTTGATTGGTTTGATACTGGTCATTCCTACGTTTTCAAGAACATTTAGGTGTGTGATATATTGCTGTCCGAAAGTCATCCAGAATCTTGCACGCTTCAAGGTCGGGAAATTTTTAACCAAAGATTCTAATTCTTCGTGATATAAAACATAAGATTCTTTTGGACCAATGCCTGGATAATCAATTGGTTTATGAATTGACATTGCTTCGATTTCTATCCATTCACCATTTTCCCAATATTTTCCTTTTTGTGTAATCTCACGAATATTGATTTCTGGGTTAAAGTTAGTTGCAAATGCCTTTCCATGGTCGCCCGCATTACAGTCGATAATATCCAAGTAATGCATCTCATCGAAGTGATGTTTGTTGGCATAAGCCGTGTAAACTTGGGTTACCCCTGGGTCAAAACCACAGCCTAAAAGTGCCATTAATCCTTTTTCCTTGAATCTTTCTTGATACGCCCATTGCCAAGAATATTCAAATTTAGCAACGTCTTTAGGTTCGTAGTTTGCCGTATCCATGTAGTGAATTCCTGTTTCAAGACAAGCATCCATGATGGTTAAATCTTGGTAAGGAAGAGCCACATTAATAATCATAAAAGGCTTCACTTTGTTGATTAATGCCACTAATTCAGGGACATTATCAGCATCAACTTGGGCGGTTTCAACCTTTGTTGGTAAACCAATTTTTGCACATTCTTCCGCAATGGCATCACATTTGCTTTTAGTACGGCTTGCTAATACCACTTCCGAAAACACTTCTGGATTCATCGCACATTTTTTTACGACTACGTTCCCAACGCCTCCTGCTCCTATGATTAATACTTTTTTCGACATTTTATAAATTGTTATCTTTAAATTATTATTCGTTTTACTACAAAATTAATTAAACCTAAGAAATTAAAGGTGATTCATGCGTTAATTTTACAAGAATATCATTAAATACGATTTATAGTTTATCTCTTAAGATATTAATGAGTTTTATTTTGATGTATGCATTGGCTACGAAATTGACCAAAGGAAGGGACGAAAAGTAACCACAATTATAAAAAAGAGAGGGCTGACAGGTATTTTGCAAATAAAATTCAATAAAAAATTATTAATTATAGGTAGTTCAAGCTGTAAAACTATTTTACCTAAAATCAATGATTTTAATAAATGGAAAAAAATGGCGTTAACAAATGGACTTTTACTATAAAAGGAACAGATATGTACACCTCGCATTTTGGAAGTTTGAAAACGGTTGAATAAGTAACCCTAACGGCAGTTTGCACCAATTAGACAAATTTTAAATTACTTCATTTTCCAAAGCTAATCCTTTTTCAAAATCGGTAAAGTTTTTCAACGTTATTTTAGTAATTTGCTCAACAGCTTCATGGGTGAAAAAGCCTTGATGAGGCGTTATTATGACGTTATGGAAGGTCATTAATCTTTCAATAAGGTCATCTTGAATAATACTTTCAGATAAATCTTTAAAGAATAAGCCCTCTTCTTGTTCATAAACGTCAATCCCTAAGTATCCTAATTGCTTACTTTTTAAAGCAATAGCAGCGTGTTCGGTTTTGACGAGTCCGCCACGGCTGGTATTGATAAGCATTGCCCCTTTTTTCATTTTGTCAAAGATGATGCTATTAAAAAGATGGTGCGTTTCTGAAGTGAGTGGACAATGCAAAGAAATGATATCCGCCTCTTTTAACACCTCATCGAAATGTTTGTATTCAATGCCTTTCGCTTTTAATTCCTCAGATTCAAATAAATCGTGAGCTATAACTTTACAACCAAAACCTAACATTATTTTACAAAAAGCCGAACCTATTTTTCCAGTTCCAATTACGCCTACCGTTTTCCCGAAAAGGTTAAAACCCATGAGGTTTTCCAAAGAAAAATTCCCTTCTCTAACTCGGTTGTAAACTTTATGCGTTTTTCGATTCAACGTTAAAATTAAGGCAACGGCGTGTTCCGCAACTGCTTCGGGTGAATAGGCGGGTACTCTTAGAATTTTAATACCTTCTTTTTTGGCGGTCTCTATATCGACATGATTGAAACCAGCACTGCGTAAATCAATGAGCTTGACCCCAATTTTTGCTAATTTTTCAATGGCTTTTTTATCCATTTTATCGCCTACAAATATACAAACGGCTTCAAATCCTTTGGCTAAATCAGTTGTATCAGCGTTGAGTGAAGCTTCGAAATAACTTAATTCGTGTTTGTTATCAACATTAAATTTATCAAAATATTCTCGCTCGTAAGATTGAGTACTAAAAATGGCTACTTTCATCGTTTGTGTTGTTTTATTTAGTACAATGAATGTTTCAGTTGTTTATTAAAAGTGAGAAATTAATTTTATATACATACTTAAGCCAATTTTAGCCATTAAAATAACACGGTAATTAGTTCACATTACCTTAAAACAATTACTTTCTAAAGGTCAAAATGGGTATTTTAGCCTCTTGAACAAAATGCTCAGTAATGCTTGTATCAAATATTTTACTCAGAAACGATTTCTCATGCACTGCTAATGCCAATATATCAGGTTTGTGTGTTTTAATATAAGTTTCCAAGCCTTCAATAATATTTGCTCGATTTAAATTAGTGACTGTAAGCTTATCTTTATCAAACTCACTTTTCAATTGATAAACTGTTTCTTCAATATGGTGTGCAACATTCATTTCAAAATAATCATGAATATGAACAACCT
The DNA here is from genome assembly GCA_025356745.1 of Arcicella sp. Classification (GTDB taxonomy): domain Bacteria; phylum Bacteroidota; class Bacteroidia; order Cytophagales; family Spirosomataceae; genus Arcicella. The sequence goes on along the minus strand of JANXRS010000374.1, from coordinate 17,697 downwards.
GACAAACTGCATCAAAAATTTTGGCAATTTCCGTGATTGTATTAGTGGCAAAAAGTTCATCTTCTTGAAAGTCAGCGGCATACATAATTTTGTGGGGATATTCAATAATGGTGTTTTGAGGAATAACCCAAACGGGACATTCTGCTGTTTTTATTACTTTTTGAGCATTTGTTCCCAACCATTTGTCCAAAATATTTGATGCTCCTTTCGTTCCCATTACAATCATATTCGCCTCTATCGTGCGAGCTGTATCCAAAATTTTATCTGCGATATAACCATATTCAATTCTTTGCTTAATGCGGTCTTCGGATAAACCCGTTTTTTCAATAAATTTTACTGTGAATTTGCGTAAATTATCAGCAGCAAGACTTTGGTTTAAATTTATAAATTTCTCAATTTCATTGGGTAATTGATATTCCGAAATGGTCGGAATAGAATATACGTTCAACAAAACTACATTGGCATCCATGCTTTTAGCAATCATTCCAGCGTATTGAGATGCGTGAAGAGCATTGTTACTAAAATCAGTTGGAAATAGAATCGTTCTCATTTTTTCATTAATTAAAAATCTAAACAAATTTCCATTTATTTTGAAATTATACCAATGACAAACCGTAATTATAAACATGATTTTTATCAGTAATTCAAAGGCATTTGCCTCTGAATTAAATTACCTTGTTTAGGATTGCATTTTTGGGAATGATTTGGGATGAAAAAAGACTGTTGATGGAACGATTATCCTTGTAAATTCATCAATTTTCCCTTATCCAAAATTTTAATTTCACTGCCATTAATTTCAATTAAATTATTAGCTTTAAAATCACTCAAAGTGCGGATTAAAGATTCCGTTGCCGTGCCAACTACTGAGGCTAAATCGTCTCTGGAAATTTTGATAGCAAAATTTTCTTGAGATTCATTTTTGTACTTTTTCGATAACATTATTAAGGCATCTGCCGTTCTTTTCCGAATGGAATTATAAGCAATTTGCATTAACTGTTTCTCTTTTTCCTGAATATCATTGGCTAACATTTTAATAAATTGGTTAGCAACTGATTGATTACGAGTGATTAACTCTAAAAAATCATGTTTTGGAATGGCAATTATCTCACACTCCTCTAAGGCTTCTGATGACTCTTGGTATTCGGTATTTTCAATAATTGAGATATGTCCAAAAAAATCGCCAGAATTGTATAATCCCGTGATAAACTCTTTTCCATCTTGATTGGCTTGATAGGTCTTTACCTTACCAGATTTAAGAAAAAAGAATCGCCTTGGCTCATCTCCCTCCGAATAAATGACTTGTTTCTTCTTAATGATTGATACTTTTCTGTCCGCTGACAGTGAGCTTAAATCAATGTATTTTGTGGCTTTTTGATAAAAATCTTCGATGCTTTCTTGCGTATTTTGAAACGATTTTGAAATATTTTGTACCTTTCTTAACCGACTTTCAATAGCTTTCAACAATTCAATTTCTTGAAAAGGTTTAGTTAAATAATCGTCTGCCCCCATATCCATTCCTTTCCGAAGGTCGGAACGGTCGGTTTTTGCAGTTAAGAAAATGAAAGGAATATTTTGTAAATTAGGACTTTGACTAAAAATATGCAAGACGCCGTAACCATCCAAGATGGGCATCATAATGTCGCAAACCACCAAATCTGGCTTGGTTTTATTAGCAATTTCAACGCCAACCTTTCCGTTTTCAGCCGTTAAAACTTTATAATTAGCGAGTTCTAAGATTTCAGCTGTTGTTTCTCTAATATCGTCACTGTCTTCGATTAAAAGGATTATTTTCATAATTTTAAAGGTTTATTATTACAGTAAAAGTTGTGCCAATATTTAATTGACTTTCGACCGAAACTTGCCCGTTTAGCAATTCAGCGTAACGAGCCACAATGTGCAAACCAAGCCCCGTTCCTTGAATATTAGTTACATTAGTTCCTCTGAAAAAGCGGTCGAAAAGATGTTTTTGGTCTTCTTTTGAGATACCGATTCCATTATCCGAAACTTTTAAAATGAATGTGTCTTCTTGATTATCAATTAGTAAGGAAACGATAGAATTTTCATTAGAGAATTTTAGTGCATTTGAACAAAGATTAATAATGATTTTTCGGAGTAAAGATTTATCAAGATTTACCGATGAAGTACCTGTGTGTTTACTATCAACTTTTTGACCTTTTTTCATGATACTAGCTAAATCAGGCATACATTCTTTTAATAATTCTGGTATTTCAAAGTTAATCATTTTAGGTTCCACTCGCCCTTCTTCTAATTTTCCAACGGATAAAAATTCCTCTAAAATATCCGTTAGATTTCCCACTGCCGCTTTAATTCGTTGGGTGTGACGTTCACGTTTTCCTTGTTCTTCCGTTTTTTGATATTTTTCGATTAATGAAGCCGCTGATTGAATGGTGGTTAAAGGAGTCCGAAATTCGTGCGAAGCCATTGAAACAAAACGAGATTTCAATTCTCCTAATTCCTTTTCTTTGTCCAAAGCAATTTGTAATTCTTGTTTAGATTTTTCTAAACTTTTAAGCGTTTCAACTAAAGCATTTGTTCGATTTATAACTTCTTTTTCGAGATTGGCATTCAATTTTTCAATTTCTGATTTTTTATTGAGTAAATCATTTTCGGCATTTTTCTTGAAAGTTGTATCATTGATAAACGAAATATAATAGGGTGTTTCTCCCGATTTGAAGTGACTTAAACTGATTTCTATTGGAAAAAATGAACCATCCTTCCGCATTCCATGTAAGTCTAAACCTACGCCCATTGCCCTTGATTGTGGCTTATGGGTATAGTTTTCATAGGTTTTTTTATGCCGTTCTTTTACCGTTTGTGGAATTAAAATGTCGAGGTCATTACTCATTAATTCACCGTGTTCATATCCAAAAAGAACATCAGCAAAATGATTAGACAACACAATTTTTCCTGTTTTATTTACCATAATAATTCCAATGGCAGCGTGCATAAAAAGGGCTTCAAAACGGATAGCTTCATCTCGGATAAGTTGCTCATTTTGTTTGCGGGTGGAAATATCGGTAATACGAATAAAATAATGAGTAATTCCTTCGTGTTGAAACATGGAGATTTGTAAAATACCCCAAAATTCTAGTTTATAAATATTCTGAAAAAGAATTTCACCCGACCAGATTCGCTCTTTTTGGAGGTGTTTTTTAATTTCATCGTGTTGTGATGTAGTAAGTTTTTCTTTTCTAAATCCGTGCGGATATCTAAGAATAAACTCTTCTAAATCAGCTACTTCCAGCATTTTTAACCCCACCTGATTGATGTGAACAAACTGACTAATAACCGTATTATATACCCCAATAAACGAGGGAGTATCTTCCAAGGCAGTTTTTAAAAGGGCTTCACTAAAGGGGAAATTCATGAAAAATGATAAGTTATGTTTCATAAATATACGATAAATTTAATGATTGCAAAGAGGTATTTTTTCAGTAAAAATCATTATTTTAAGGTATGATATGTGGATATTTGTTGATTTTATAACCTGAATCACATCAATTTCTAACTGAGGTAAACCCAACAATAAGCCTAATAATAATTACGAAAATATGTACAAAGTTTATAAAAATCTTCTGCCACAGTTCAAGAATAAATCCAACTTCTCTTATTTAATTCTGTCACACTAGAAAGATGTTTTCTAAAATTGTTGGTATCTATTTTTGCTTGTTTTATTCCTAGCGTAGAGTAGTGATTTTTGATTGTTCAAAATCCTTCAATTTTGTTTTTAAGTTATTATAAATCACCCAATTGCCTCAATTATAATCCTTCTTTTAACTCGCAATTGTTTAAAGTGAGATGGTGAAAAACCAGTAATTTTTTTGAACTGATTTGATAGATGAGCAACGCTACTATAATTCATTTTATAAGCAATTTCTGAAATTGTTAATTCATCGTAAGTAATCAATTCTTTTATTCTTTCAGCCTTATGAAGTAGGATAAATTGTTGAATATTAGTGCCTTGTATCTCTGAAAATAAATTTGAAAGATACGTATAATCATAATTTAATTTATAGCTTAAATAGTCCGAAAAGTTTACCTTAATCATATTATCTGCAAAATGTACCATTTCAACAATTGTATTTTTCACTTTTTCTATTAAAATTGTTTTTTTATCATTCATTAATTCAAGTCCCATTTTGATTAAAGTTTCTTTGAGTTCCTCTCGTTGTTTTTTTGAGATACTTTCCATAATCTCAACTTCGCCCAAATTCACTAAAACGTAGTGTAAATTGAGTTTATTTAACGCATCTTTCACGACTAATCTACAGGTATTACTGACCATGTTTTTAATGTAAAGTTTCATAATTTTCGTGTTTAATATGGATAATTTATAAATTAGAGGTTCTATTTTACCTACTTAGTAAAGGATTTTTAATTTTGTTGCCACATATTTATCACCCTGCGATATTTTTTATTTTCCGTTATCAAGATTGTTTCTTGAAATTTACTTATAAAATTTACCAAATGCTGATTAGGATAAATTTTAAGATTCTGTTTCTACAAAATTGATAAAATTAATAAGAGATTGATATGAGGATAGTCAGCGAGGAGAGGGCAATTTGTCAGTTCGAAAACTGATGAAAATCATGTTTATTTTCAGGAAAATTGAAGACCTTTGGTTTATAAATTTTAAACTTTAATGATATGAAAACCATCCTTGTTCCAACTGATTTTAGCAAAAACTCCATTCATGCTTCTGAATACGCAGGAATGTTGGCAAACCGAATGAATGCAAATGTGGTCTTTTTAAATACTTACTCTGTGCCCATGGCTTCTGATTATCCGTATTCTTATGACATTGATAATTTTTTGATTGTGGGGAAAGAAACTGCCGAACAGAATTTGCAGATTTTTACAAAAGATTTTATCAAGAGAACAAAGTTTGACGCTACAAGAACAGCCCAAATCGTTGAATATGGCTTTGTGGTAGATAAAATCATTGATACTGCCCATACAATCAAAGCTGATTTTATTGTAATGGGAACAAAAGGAGCATCAAATATTTTGGATACATGGCTTGGTACAACTTCTCAAAAAGTAACGAAAATGGCTGAATGTCCCGTTTGGATTATTCCAAATAAAGCGGATATTCACTATCCAAGTAAAGTTTTATATGCAGCTGATTTAAAAGAAGATGAGATTGTGGCAACGCACAAAGTTTTGGAAATAATTAAACCCTTAGATATTTTGTGCAAGGTGGTTCATATTCATGATTATTTTGAAGATAATACTAATCGTGACATTCAAAAAAAGGTAAACAATTTGCAATATGCTTTTGATAATGATAGTGATGTTTCTTTTAAAAGTGTGAATGATGGGGATATTATTGAAGGTTTGGAAAATTACATCAAATCGTATAAACCAGATATTTTAGCTTTGAAAATACAACATAAATCATTTTGGAGTAAGATTTTTGATGCTAGTATTTCAAAGTATTTTTTGCAACACGCCAATTTACCGATGCTTACTTTTCGGAATTAGTCATTAAACAAAAATAGTAGTCGCATTTTTGCGACTACTATTTTTGTTTAATGACTCCTCTTTAAAACCTAAGATTAAACTCCCAATTTTAAAAACTATATCTCAAGCCCAATTGTGATTGAAATCTTGATGCCAATTGGTCAATCAAGAAAGTTTGAGTGGGTGTCACAAATTTATAAGTTGGGTCACTCGAAGTACCTGAGTTTATACGAGACAGTCCTAAACTCGAAGTAGCATTGAAAGTATTGGTTACAAAATAAACTCTCCCCCATTCGGCGTTTAATAAATTGGTGAAGTTGAATACATCCCAAGTAATTTGAATCGTATGTGTTTTCTTACCAACCGCTAAATTAATATCGTGCATCAAACGTAAATCTACCGTGGTGTTCCAAGGTGTTCTTTCAGTATTTCGTTCGGTAAAATTCCCTTTGCGAGTGCTTAAATAATCGTCACCGTTCACAAAATCCATGAATTGCTTGGCTTGTGTGGCGGAAGTCACGGTATTTCCCGTGGCATCTTTATAATCCACTAAGTATTTGGTTGCTTCAGCTTCGTCTTTAAAAACGTAGGCTAAACCAGCCGCTTGTGGAGTATTTGCAATGGTTGTATTTAAGAATCCCCACGTAAAGGGCGTTCCTGATTGAGCGGCAATAACCGTTGAAATATACGTTGTATGTCTTGGTGACCATGATTTTTTAAACCCAATCGAACCAATAATTCTGTGACGAATATCGAAGTTTGAATAGCCCAACGTTGGATTATTCGGTGTCAATGATTGATTCAATTGCCAGTTAGATTCCATAGAGTTACGAACTCCATTTGTCACGTCAAAAGATTGTCCGTAGGTGTATGCCATTGAGAAATTTAAACCGAAAGGATAGGTTTTGGCAATTTGTGCGGTTAAACTGTAACGGTATCCTTGATCAGTGTTTGATAATTGATAAGCATTTGAAAGTCCTGTGTTTAATTTCTGTCCAGTTTCTCCACCCGATAAATAAATCGGCATCTGTTTTTGAGTATCGTAGCTGTAATATTTTACCGAATCCTTTAAATTTACCTGTTGGAATTTCAAGTCACTAATCGTTTTTGTATAAAGTCCTTCCAAGGTAATTTTATAACCTTTCACATTAAAATCTACTGCCAAAGATGAACGCCAAACCTGTGGCATTTTGAAATTATTACTCACTACATCCACTTGCGTCTGGTTTCCTTGACCGTTGTTGAAAGCAAAGTTTTTTGCACCGTCTTTCAATATATCCCCTTTCACACCCGTTTTCGCTGCTAAATTATTTACGTCAAAAGCACCGTACCCGATACCATCATTGTAGAAAGCATAACCAAGCCAAGCAAAAGGAATTTTACCTGTAAAAACGCCCGTACCACCTCTGATTACAATTGATTTATCACCTTTTACATCATAATTAAAACCAACTCTTGGTGATACTAATACCTGTCCAAAAATCGAATTTGAAACCTGCGAAAGTGGCGTAGCTGTATAAGTGGTTCCTGCATTTAAGTCTACAGGTGTTGCTCTGGTTGTGGCACTCAATGCTGGCGTATTAGGAACCGAAGCCAAATCAAAACGCAAACCTGGTGATATTCTTAATTTATCCGAAACTTGAATTTCGTCTTGCGCATAAACACTGTATAAATTGACATTAAAAGTAGCGTAAGGATTATTGAAAATATAATCACGATCGTTGTTTGTAAAACTGTATGATCCTCTCACACGATTTACTTTTCCAGCAAAAAAATCATCCAAATTACGATACGCTACCCGACCGTTCAAAGCGTTTACAAACCCATAATTGATAGTATAAAATTCATTGTGAGTTCCTACTAAAAACGTATGATTTCCCTTAAAAAAAGTAAAGTTATTCGTTAATTCAAAAGTCTTTTGTCTCATATTGAAAACCGTTGCTTCACGGTCATTTCCAAAAAGAACGGTTCCCCCATTCGTTGAAATTTCAACTTGAGGTATATTTACATTACTCGAAAGCGGTTCACGGTAATCTTTGATGTCTGTATAACCTAAAATTAAACTGTTTGAAGAATTGCCAAAATGACTTTTCAACTCTGCAACCGTTGAATTTTGCACGTTTACTTGTTTGTAGTCAATGCTCGAAAAACGGAAATTAGCAGCATCACGCTCTAAATTGGTAGCATCCGAAGTGATGTAATTATTACGAATAGATAATTGGTGCTTATCTGAAATATTCCAATCCAAACGATTGAAAAATTTGTTTGAATTTGAAGTAATGTTATAATTTCCAGCTTGTCCAACGTCAAATCCATAATTAGTTTTCACGAAGTCTGTGATCTTTTGGGAGGTTGCTGCATCAATTAAAGAAAGCAGATTTCCTTTCTCATCTTTGTAACCTGCCCCATAAAATAAAGGCTCTCGTCGGCGAGTAATTTCTTCGTTGGTGAAGAAGAATAATTTGTTTTTTATCAAGGGTAAACCAAGTCTGAAACCTGTTTGAAAATCGTAGTAATCTGAAGGAATTTTCGCTCCGTCACCCGCATTGTTGGGACCTGTGATAGCAGCATTTCTTCCAAAACCATACGCAGAACCCGTTACGGTATTGGTACCACTACGAGTAACAGCATTAATTGAACCTCCCGTAAAATTTCCTACTTTCACATCATACGGAGCAATATAAACTTGAATGTCTTGAATGGCATCCAAAGAAATTGGGTTTGTTCTTGTGCTACTCCCTGGCATACCCGAAGAACCACTTTGACCCCCTAATGAAGGACTAAAACCGATGGCATCATTATTAATTGAACCATCCACGGTTACGTTATTATACCGAAAATTTGTCCCTGCAAATGAGTTGTTTGAACTTTGAGGAACCATCCGAGTCATGTCTGTGAGTGAACGACTCAAGGTGGGTAAAACCTTAATTTGATTTGCTCCAATGGAAGAGACAGTTCCTGATTTAGTACCGCCTTTATCGGCAGTAACTACTATTTCCTGTAAAGAAACAACACCCTCATTAATGTCAAAATTTAGGTCTGGATTACCCCCTAAACTCAACATGATGTTTTCTTTAACCGTTGGTTTATAACCCACAAACGTAACCGTAATTTGATAAGGTCCGCCTGGATTCATGTTGGCAATCGTGAAACGACCTTCATTATTAGTGGCAACACCGTATTTTGAACCCGTTGGTAAATGTATAGCCACAACGCTTGCTCCGGGTATTACTTCATTTCCTTTAATGTCCTTTACTTTACCTGAAATGGATGAATTGGTGATTTGGGCTGATACTTGTGTTATCAGAAACGCAAAAAATAAGGTACTCAAATAAAATAATTTTTTCATAAAAATGGTGATTAAGTCCATCAATGGAAATTGATGGACTTAAAATAAAAAGAATAAAAGAAGATTGAAAAATTACACCCCTTTGTATTAAGGGTACAAAAGATATAATAGCAGTCAGACGTATTAAAAAACGCCTAAATAAAAGAGGAGGAAATCAAATTAGAAAACTTTGGAAATGAATGTAACGAGAATATCGAAAAGCGTTATTGATTTGAAATTGTGAATTATTGAAGGAACATTGCTGGTTGAAATTTTTGGCAATATTTTTTGGGGAGTTGTAATGTAGAAAATTTAAAGGATTTTCATCATCATCGTCATCGGTTTCATCTGAAAATTCAATTAATCCCTTACTATCTTCATGCTGTTTATCCTCACAAATTGACGTATATCTTTGAGAAACTGCCTGATGAGTACCCTGATTTTTACCCACGAAATTCACACACCTTTCAGGATGAACGTGAAACGACAGTGAAAAAATCATGAACAGGGATACTCTTAAAAATATTCTCATTGATATTTGAGATTTTGGAGCTACAAAGGTAGAACAGGGGAAATAATCAAATTTCTAAAAATGTGTTAAATAATCATTATTAAAATTATTAATTATTTAATAATTACTTAACACTTGGTTCATTAAAATTTAACTTAAAAATAAACGTTTTTCAAACAATAACCTGTATTGGCTTTCTGGTAATGTAATTTAGACGATTAATTTTATAAGGAGCAAATATATTTGTATTCGGCATGATACTCTAGAAAGTGGGTCTAGTAGCTTTAGCAAAACAGCTCATCCAGTATCTATTAAATAAATTGTCTTCTTTAATTCCTTTGGAAGAGGAGGAGTGAATGAAAAGCACTTCTTTAGGGTTTCTAAATTCTGTAATCATTCCAGCATGATTGATTGAAGAAGTTCCTCCTTTATTTGTGACAAAGAAAACCCAATCACCCGCACGAAGTTCATCAATGGATATTTCTTTACCGACTTCTGATTGTTGCCATGAAATTCTTGGAATTTTGAAGCCATATTGTCCATAAACGCAATAAAGTAAACCAGAGCAATCCATTCCATTCCCATCATTCCCACCTAAACGGTAAGGAACTCCCGTATAGGAACGTGCCAAAGAAACCATTTCGTTAATGGTTTTTGAATTGTAATTACGTTGATAAGATTTTGAAGGAAAGACTTTAGTAGAAGCTGAAGAATTATCATTTTCCTGACGGCGAAAAAGCCGACAAGAATCCAAAAATGTAAGCAGTAAAAGAAGTATCATTACCCTCAAGAGGGCATTTGAAGAGGTTTCTTTCATGTAGTTTTTATTTAAGGATAATTAGTAAGGATAATCCAAAGATAAACGATTTTTTGTAGATTGAATTGTATTTTACAAATTTTTTAGAATTCTTACCGTTACAAAAAGCTGTCCAACGTGGCGTTGAGTATGTTCAGCGGCATGAAATAATAACCCTAGTTGATTGCTTGCAATTTGTTTTCTACCAATACCCCGAAATTCTAACAGCGTTTTTTCTTCAGTATTTTTCAATTGGGTAAGTGCTTTATTGACTTGATTATTGAAACGAGTAAGTAAACTCTTAACGGTCAAATATTGCGTACTATCCGATTCTAAAGCCAATAGCTCTAACTGGTCTTCATTCAAAATTTGATCATTAGCATAAGTAAATATTCTATCCAACACACCCGAAAGGTGTTGTAAATGAAATGCCACGGAAGCAACTCCGCTGGGTTTTCCCCAAATTAATGCATCGGGGAAATCAATCATCATAAGATTTACCTCCTCACGAGCTTGAAGAATAGCGTGAGCAACGGGTTGAAGTAATGCAATAAGTCCTGCAATAGGACCACGCATCCATACTTCAAGGGTTTGATTTGGTTTATTCATAGATTAGAGTGCGTTTATTCTACAAAAAAGCATCAATTTTATCAAAAATATCATTCAATTTTACACTCATTGTATCAATCAAAATATCAGGATTTTCATGGTCATAAATCGTTTCAGTCCACACTTTTGGATTATCTGTTTTCTGAAATTTTACTACAACCTTATCAAATCTATCCACAAATATTACTTCGTGAACACTTTTCATACTTTGATATTTATACAGTTTTTCATTCAAATCATACTGATAAGTCCCTTCCGAAAGTATTTCGACAACCAAATAAGGGTTTAAAATGATGGCAGACGAGTGATTATAAAATTCCAATTGTCCTTTCACAACCGTAACATCTGGATTAAAATAGCCTTTTTTATCGCCAGTTTTAACGCCAAGATTACTTCCAAAAACAAAGAAGTCATTTCGTTGGTAATGGATATTTAAAAGCGTAGATATCCAGGTTACTAAATATTCGTGAATGGCTGATGCAAGACCCATAATAATAATTTTTCCGTTGTTATATTCAGCTTTGTAAATAGTTCCCTCCAAAAAATCCATAAACTCATCCCAAGAAGCTTCGATTGTTACGACACCTCCTTGTTCAATTTTCTGAGTTTGAATTTCCGATAAAGCTATTTTTTCGAGTAATTCCATAGGTTAATGAATTTATATTTTCTTGTAAATATAGTTATTTTTTTAGTAGATTTATGACCCACGGATTAAAAGGATTAGACATCAATAAAACACAATCCGTGCCTAATCCTTTTAATCCGTGGGTAATTATTTACACCCCTTTCATACTCAAAGCCACCCGCTTTCGAGCAATATCCACTTCCATCACTCTTACCTTCACGTGTTGTTGTAATTTTACCACTTGATTCGGGTCAGAAACGTATTGATTAGCTAATTGAGAAATATGAACCAAGCCATCTTGTTTTACGCCAACATCCACAAAACAACCGAATGCCGTAATATTAGTCACAATTCCTGGCAAAACCATTCCTTCGTATAAATCTTCCACTTTCTTAACATTTGGGTCAAATTCAAAGGTGATTAATTGCTCTCGGGGGTCACGGGAAGGCTTTTCTAATTCCTTCATAATGTCTTGGAGTGTCAACAAACCAATTTTTGGCGTAATATAATCCTTCAAAATAATGCGTTTCTGTAATTCAGTGGAGGTCATCAAATCCTTCACGGTACATTTCAAATCCTTCGCCATTTGTTCCACAACGGGATAGGTTTCGGGATGAACCGCTGAATTATCCAAAGGGTTTTTAGCTTCGTGAATTCTCAAAAATCCTGCACATTGTTCAAACGCCTTATCGCCTAAACGAGCCACTTTTTTGATTTGATTGCGAGAAGTAAAATCACCATTATCCTGACGAAATTTTACTACATTTGCCGCAATTGTTGGTCCTAAACCTGCCACATAACTCAACAAATGTTTTGAAGCGGTATTGAGATTTACGCCCACTGCATTCACGCAACTTTCCACGACAGCATCCAAGGAATCTTTCAATAAATTCTGTTCAACATCGTGTTGATATTGACCAACACCAATGGATTTTGCATCAATTTTTACCAATTCTGCCAACGGGTCCATCAATCTCCGACCAATCGAAACGGCTCCACGAACGGTAATATCTTTGTCTGGAAATTCCTCACGAGCAATGGCTGAAGCTGAATAAATGGATGCTCCTTGTTCGGAAACAGCAAAAATTTGAGGCACTTTTTTGAACGGTAATTTTTTGATAAAATCTTCCGTTTCACGCCCTGCAGTGCCATTTCCAATCGCAACTGCTTCAATTTGATATTTTTCAGATAAAGTCAAAACCTTTTCTTGAGCCTCTGAAGGCTTATCGAATGGATAAATTACTGTATCTGCTAACAAATTTCCTTGAGCATCCAGCACTACTGTTTTACAACCCGTCCGATAACCAGGGTCAATAGCAAGTACCTTTTTTTGTCCCAAAGGCGAAGCCAACAATAACTGACGAAGGTTTTGAGCAAATATTCTAATTGCCTCATTATCTGCTTTTCCTTTCGATAATCCCGCAAATTCATTTTCGATGGAAGGCTTCATTAATCGCTTATACGAATCGGTGATGGCAAGTTCAACTTGCTCCTTTGCTTCGGGTAATCCACGCAGGAAAATTCTATCTAAAGTTCCCAAAGCATTGTCTTCTTCGGGCGAAATGGTCACGGATAAAAAGCCTTCCTCTTCGCCTCTACGAATCGCTAAAAGTCGGTGTGATGGCACTTTTTTTAGAGGCTCATTAAAATCAAAATAATCTCGGTATTTTGCTCCTTCTTCCTCTTTATTTTTCTTAACTTTTGCATACACCATTGCTTCACGGTCAAACACTTTACGCACAGCATTTCGAGCCTCTACATTTTCATTTACCCACTCTGCCATGATGTCTCTTGCCCCTTGCAAAGCCTCTTGAACATTGGCAACTTTATCGTTTAAAAACGATTCTGCTTTTTTAAGAACACTCTGCTCTTTTTGCTCAAAAATCAGCTTTGCCAAAGGTTCTAAACCTTTTTCGATGGCGATGCTCGCACGAGTTTTTCTTTTTTGTTTATAAGGTAAATAAAGGTCTTCTAATTCTTGAAGGTGATAGGCATTTTGAAGTTTTTGTAATAAGTCAGGGGTCATTTTTCCTTGCTCCTCAATTGACTTAATAATACTCTCACGACGTTTATCGGCATCTTTTAGCTTCGTCCACAGTTCTTTAATATCAAGAATTTGTACTTCATCAAGACTGCCAGTTGCTTCTTTTCTATATCGGGCAATAAATGGAACGGTTCCGCCTTCATCAAATAGGTTAATGGTACTTTGTACTTGATGGGGCATCACGCCCACCGAATTTGCAATGATTTGGATTTGTTGTTTATTCATTATCGTTTTTTATTTTCTAATCATCAAAATATGTTCAATGCCATCTTCTAAATAAACCTCTTCAATTTGCTGGAAATCAAAGGATTCATAATACTTTTTGAGGTATAATTGAGCACCAATTTTTATTGAAATACCTCCGTAAAGTTCTTCTAAAAGTTCAATAGAATTTTTCATTAATTGTTTGCCAATTCCATTTCCACGAGCTAAGGGAGAGGTAACAACTCGCCCAATGGATGCTTCATCGTAAGAAATTCCCGCTGGAACAATGCGAGTATATGCCATCACTTTTTGAGAATCTGTATCGAAACCCATCAAATGATAGCATTTAATGTCTTTATCATCCAAATCTTGAAAAGGGCAATTTTGTTCAACAATAAAAACTTCATTTCGGAGTTGCAGAATTTGATACAATTCTGTGGTTGACAGATTTTTAAAATGTTTGTGATACCAAGTGATATTCATAATTGCTGAAGTTTAAACCGCTTTTTGTTATGTATTTTAATTTAATGAGAGGTTGGATTGAGGTATTTTCCCTAATAAATTTCTAAAAGCTAAATCCTTATTTTATCTTTGTAAAAACCAGAATATAAATCCAATATTATGCTCAAAAGAATAATTTTTTCGTTGATTTTATTGATTGTTTTTTACAGAGTAGATGCTCAAAGAAATACTTCTAATTACGAAATTGCCTACAAAAAAGCATTGCAAATATATAAAAGTGCTGATTTTGAAAAGGCTCAGAAAGAATTTGAAGCATTGTGCAACAATCGTGTCGAATCGCCCCTTGTTCCTTATTCATTTTACTTCAATGCCCTTTCTTCCACAAAATTGCATAAATATGTTGAGGCAAAAACAACTTTAAGCAATTTATTAGCACTTTATCCAAATTGGAGTCAGAAAGAGGAGATAGATTATCTTTTTGCTAACATGGCTTTTGAGGAAAAGAATTATGTTGAGGCATTAAATATTGCACAATTTATCGAATCGGAGCCTTTTCAAGACGATTTGATGGAAATGAAATCCTTTTATATTGGACAAATTACTTCCCAAAAGATACTTCAAGAGTTAATAAAAAAATTTCCTGATGAGCGTGATTTGTTTGAAAAGAAGAATAAAGTGGTCATAAGTACTCAAACTAATTCTCAAGCTTTAAATATTAAGCAATCGAAGGGGTATTCTAATTTTGGAATCCTTTTACCGCTTGATATTGAGTCGCTTGATTCAGAAAAGCCCCGCAAAAATCAGTATGCCGTAGATATTTATCAAGGCATGAAAATGGCAAAATCTGCACTTTTGAAGGAGGGAATTACTGTTAATTTATTCACGTACGACATAGCGAATAATCCTGATGAAATGATGGAATTAGTTAATAATGAATCATTTAAAAAAATGGATTTATTAGTTGGTCCTTTATATGCAGAAACCAATAGAGTAGCAACAGCCTATTGCGAAACGAATCAGATTCCGATTATAAACCCGATGTCCAATAATCGGAAGATTTTGGATGAGTATAATCTTTCATTTTTAGCTCAACCTTCTGCTGAAATGCAAGCGATAAAAGCAGTAGATTTTGTGAGAAGACAGGCATTTATGGGTCGAAATACAGCTATTTACTACACAGATTCTCCGAATGATTCTACTATGGCAGCAACCTATCGACAACAGATGGAAAAGGTTGGTTATGAGGTAGTTAAGTTTGAAAAAATTCTTGCTTTTTCTGATGATATTGGCTCAAAATTACCTATAAATAAAGTTAGTCATATCTTCATGGCAACTTCAGATAAAAAAGCGGGACTTTCGATGATCACGGCTTTGAATAAAAAGGATTATATTTCGCCGTTAGTTACAACGGCGGAGGCTTTTAACTCCTCAAATTTGAGTAATGGAACACTTTCAGGACGTGAAGTTTACTGTATCGACCCCGAATTCGTTGATTTAGAAAAGCCAGAAGTGGATGTTTTTCGTAAAGATTATTTATCAAAATATGGAATTATTCCTTCCTATTATGCCTTTCATGGATATGATTTAGCTCTTTTTTGGGGTAGAATATTGGGTAGAAATAGTAGTGATATTCGTAAAAGTTTAGATAGTAGAGATTCATACAAGGACATTTATAATCTTTCTGGTTTCAATTATATTAAATCTCAAGACAATCAAGTATTGCCTGTAACAACTTTTCAAAATTATAAATTTGTATTAGCAAAATAATACTGTAACTCGAAATAATATCAAAAGACGTACTCTTCGATTTACAGTATCACACAAAATATTATGGCTTTAATTAACTCAGAACAACTTTTTCAAAAAGCAAAAAAAATCATCCCTGGAGGCGTAAATTCACCCGTGCGAGCTTTCCGTGCGGTGGGTGGAAACCCTATTTTTATCAAATCAGCTAAAGGAGCATATCTTCACGACGAAGATGGTAATTCATACATTGAACTTATTAATTCTTGGGGACCTATGATTTTGGGACACGCTCATGAATTGGTAGAAAAAGCCGTTTCGGATGCTATTCAAGACGGTTTTTCTTTTGGTGCTCCAACTCGTAGGGAAGTGGAGATGGCAGAATTAATCTGTTCGATGGTTCCCTCAGTAGAGAAAGTTCGCATGGTGAATTCGGGTACGGAAGCTACGATGTCAGCCTTGCGTGTTGCTCGTGGATATACTGGAAGGGATAAAATGATAAAATTTGAAGGCAATTATCACGGACATGGCGACTCATTTTTGATTGCCGCAGGTTCGGGAGCCATGACCTTTGGCGAACCCGATAGTCCAGGCGTTACCAAAGGCGTTGCTAAGGATACTTTAACCGCTCAATATAATAATTTAGCCGCCGTGCAGACATTGGTGGATGCTAATAAAGGCCAAATTGCCTGCATCATTCTTGAACCAGTCGTTGGAAATATGGGTCTAGTGAAACCAGTTGAAGGCTTTTTGGAAGGACTCCGTAAGATTTGCAATGAAGAAGGAATTGTCTTGATTTTTGATGAAGTGATGACAGGATTCCGTTTAGCAAAGGGCGGTTTTCAAGAACGTTGTGGTGTAATTCCAGACATGACAACCATGGGTAAAATTATTGGTGGCGGTATGCCAGTAGGTGCCTATGGAGGGAAAAAAGAAATTATGGATATGGTTTCTCCTTTGGGACCCGTTTATCAGGCTGGTACCCTTTCAGGAAATCCGATTGCGATGGCGGCAGGTTTGGCAATGCTCAATCATTTGAATACTACGCCTTCGGTTTATACTCGTTTGGAAGAAATTGGAACAACTTTAACCAATGGAATGAAAGCCAATATGAATAAATTAGGCTTAAATTATACCCTTAATCACGTAGGTTCGATGTTTACTTTATTCTTTACCGATAAAGCAGTAAACAATTTTGAAGATGCGAAAACCTCAGATACGGCATTATTTGGTAGATATTTCCAAGCCATGTTGAAACGTGGAATTTATCTTGCTCCCTCACAATACGAAGCCATGTTTCTTTCAACTGCTTTGACTGATGAGCATATTCAAATAGTTTTGGAGGCGAATTTGGAGAGTTTGAGGGAGGTGGTGTAGAATATATTATAATTGAATAATTTTTGATATATTTACTTGGAAATTTTGAGGTACGATTATGAAAAAATTTGGGCAAAATACAGACCAACCAGCCATTTACTTTAATAAGCTATACATGAAAAATATACGCTGTTTTAAAGGTAACCATGAAATTGATTTGGGTAATGGAAATGGTGAACCCTCGCAATGGACTGTTATTTTGGGGAATAATAATGTTGGAAAGACTACGATTTTGAGGATTATTGCATCGTTAGAATTAAAAGTAGAAACTACCCTAAAAAATGAGAAAAGAAAATCTTATATAGGTAATAAACATATCTCTTTTGAAAAATATGTTTCTTTTAATGAAGATTTTTTCTTTGCAGGAAGTCAATTAAAACTTGAATTCAATTGTTAAATGCAACTTTGAGAATGGTTGATTAGACTATATTTTATCAGCAAAGAGGAAGAGATTACTCTTCCCCCTTGTCTGATTGGAGTAAGTTTGTCTAACTTGCCTTCTCGTCCAAAAGTT
>JANXRS010000370.1 GCA_025356745.1 Arcicella sp. | reverse complement strand
TGGATAAATGGTGGGTTCCAGGGTTAGGAATTGGGTATGAGCATAGTTTTGTTCATCAAGTAGCTGATTTTTTGAAAAGTTTAGAAACTGGGGAAGATTGTTCTCCCACTTTCAAAGAGGCATTACAAACGCAAAAAGTTTGCGAGGCAGTTATTGATTCCGCCAATTCGAGGAGTTGGAAGGATACGTATGTAGATGGGAAATATGTGTAGATTTTAAGTAAATAAAAAGTTTAATTTGAGTAAACATAAAATCCCGAAAATGACACCATTCTCGGGATTTTATGTTTACTCAAATTCTTACTTTCCTTTTTCGTCCAAGACTATCGCTTGGATTTTCTCTCTATTTACTAAATCATTGAATTCAGGGACTTTCTTATCCTTAATTTCTTTAAAACGAGCGATAACTTTATCAATTCTTACCGCCAAATCTTCATAAACCGCATAATGTTGTTTGTTTGGTTTACTGAAACCTTCTGACATCGCATATCTTGCAATACCTGCCATTTTATCGTTCAATCTAATTGGATAAGCCAAAACATCCTGCGGTGCTTTTGCCTTCGTTTGCATTAATGAAGACTCAATAACCTCCAAAGAATCAATCATCGGTTGAGATACTTTTTTCAATTTTGAAACCAAAGCGGTGTCTTTCAAAGTAGTTAAATATCCACTAACCGAAGATTTAATCTTGCGAATTTGATTAATCGTAGTATGACATTCACTCACCTTTTTATTCACTTTTTGTACTAAATCAAATCGAGCTTTCAAGTCTTCATCACTCACGTTTAAACGTGGGTCTTTTTTGATTTCAAAAGTTTGTTCTGATAACATTGTCTTATCTTCAATCAATCTAACTTTATACAATCCAGGCGTTGCAACTGCTCCTGCAATGCTTCCTGCCCACATTACATTCGTTCCTTCCACTGCAACGGCATCTGGATAACTGAAATTCCAGATAAAATTATTCATCCCTGTGTTGGCTGGAATTGCTCCTAGTTTCAGCTGTTTATTATCCTCAAAAAAGTCTTTTGAAACTTTAAACGCTTCTCCTTTTTTATCTTTAATAGTTGAATAAGTAATAATTGTATCACCTTTCTCAGTCAAAAATTGCAACTTTAATTCTTTGCTTGGTTTATTGGCCAAATAATATCTTACCTGTACGCCTAAAGGAACATTCTCACCCGCATCAGCATCTATACGATTAGGTCTTGCACCTCCATTCATCAAATAAGAAGGACGTGGTTTGAATAAATGCGACTTTGTTTTCACCATACCATCCATGATTTCGTATAAAGGCGTAACATCATCCATAATCCAGAAAGCACGTCCGTGCGTAGCAACCACTAAATCTTTTTCACGCTTGTGAACTTGCAAATCTCTAATAGGAGTTTGTGGTAAATTTGAGTTCAGTTTTTGCCAAGAATCCCCATCTGTGAATGATACATAAATTCCTCTTTCCGTTCCTGCATATAATAAACCTTTTTTGTTTGGGTCCTCTCTGACCACTCTACAATATTCATCAGAAGGAATTCCGTTCGTGATTTTTATCCAAGTTTTACCATAATCAGTTGTTTTGAAAAGATAAGGTTTTCTATCGCCAAACATATATTTTGTAGCTGCTAAATAAGCTTTTCCTTTATCAAATTCCGAAGGGGAGATTAAATTAATCAAACTAAAATCAGGTAATTGAGTGGTTGGTAACGAAACATTATCCCATTTTTTACCACCATCTTTTGAAATATGAACCATTCCATCATCCGAACCCGTCCAGAAATTTCCTTTTTCAATTGGAGATTCTGCAAAAGTGAAAATTGTTCCGTAAATCTCCGCCCCCGTCATGTCTTTTGTAATTGGTCCCCCAGTTTCTCCTAATGTTTTTGGGTCATTACGAGTTAAATCTGGCGAAATAGTTTCCCAACTATATCCTGCATCATTCGTCACGTGAACGTGATTGGAAGTAATGTATAATTCTTTCGGATTATGAGGTGAAAATACGATGGGATATGTCCACTGAAAACGGTATTTTTTTACGATTGAAGGGGCACCAATGGATGATTCGGGCCAAATTGCAACGTCACGAGTCTCACCTGTTTCTGCATTATGTTGTGACATTTGACCGTCATATTCACCACCATAAGTAATTTTTGAGTTCAATGGATCAGCGGCAATATAACCTGCTTCACCACCCGCAACGGGATACCATGCTTTATTGTCAATACTGTTTCCATCGGTTCTCGAAGCAATTCTAACCGATGAATTATCTTGTTGAGCACCATAGACATTATATGGAAAATCATTATCTAACGAAACGTGATAAAATTGTGCCGTTGGCATATCAACATCTGAGAAAGTTGCACCACCATTGAAAGTTACTTCTGCTCCTCCGTCGTCACCAATGATGTAATTGTCTGGGTTCTTAGGGTTTATCCAACAGTCATGTGTATCGCCATGATGAACCATTATCCGCTTGAAAGTCTTACCACCGTCATTAGATTTCATGGCATTTACATTCAAAACGATTAAATTATTTTCATTTTTAGGGTCTATTTCTAAATCCATATAATACCAACAACGCTGCCACAGATTTTTATCATCATTGATTAAAGTCCAATTTTCTCCACCATCATCCGAACGAAAAAGTCCACCTTTGGCATTTTCAACTAAGGCAAATAATCGGTTTGAATTTGAAGCAGCAACGGCAATTCCAATTTTCCCCAAAACTCCTTTTGGTAAGCCTGGTTTTTGACTTAAATTCTCCCAAGTATCTCCGCCGTCTAACGATTTATACAGTCCACAACCTTTCCCACCACTACTCATTGAATAGCCATTTCTATAGGCTTGCCACATTGAGGCATACACAATTCGAGGGTTATTTGGATCTAAACGCACCATTACAGCTCCTGTACTATCATTTTTTGAAAGAATTTGTTTCCAAGATTTACCACCATCAATAGTTCTAAAAACACCTCTTTCTGGATTTGGAGCGAAAGGATTCCCCACCGAAGCCACATAAGCCACATCTGGATTTGTTGGATGAATTTCGATATTTGAAATGGCATCAGCTTTTGGCAACCCTACGTGTTTCCAAGTTTTACCTGCATCCGTAGATTTGTAAACACCATCTCCATACGAAATATTACTTCGCATATCACCCTCACCCATACCTACATAAAGCACATTTGGGTCTGATGGAGCAACAGCAATTGCACCAACGGATGAAGAATGAAAAGTAGAATCAGATATTGGAAACCAGTTCGCACCAGCATCAATAGTTTTCCAAACACCTCCACCTACTGCTCCGAAATAATAAACTAGAGGTTGATCGGTATGTCCTGCCACAGCCAATGAACGTCCTGAACGAAATGGGCCAATATTTCTCCATTTCAAACCATTGAAAAGGCTGTCGTTTACCTGAATACTTGTATTTCGTGAAACTGTTGGGGGAGGAACTTTTGTTTTTGCCTTCTGAGCAAAAGAAGGAGCTGCTATAGCCAGTAAAAAAAAGGCAATAAGCCTACACTTGAAGGGTATTAGTTTTTTCATTTTTTGTTAGTATATTAAATAGAAGAGTAATATACGAAGAAATTAAATAAAAAATACTTTTCTACTAAACGAAATTTGGTTTTAAATTCATAGTATGACTGAAAATTTTTGAATCATAAATTTGGCTTTATTAATACCATGACTATTTAACCTTGCTGGATTCAAGTCGCAAATGCAACTTCATTATTTAAGAAATTAATTTTATAAAATTCGTTAGGAGAAAAGTAACCTAATTTTTTTCTTGGTCTGTTATTGAGTTTATCTTGAACATCAGCTACTTGTTGATGGGTAAT
>JANXRS010000331.1 GCA_025356745.1 Arcicella sp. | reverse complement strand
GGACTATTTCTCAAAAGAAGATAAATGTACCCAAGATGATGTATTTATTTTTGGTTCAACAGGTGCTTACACGCACGATGAAGGAGCTACCAAATGTGATGCGTCGGACCCACAAATTTATTCAAAAGGCACTTGGAAATTTGATGCTGCTGAAACTACTGTTTGAAAAACTTTAATTAGTCTTATTTTGTTATAGTCATAAAAAAACTATGACAGTTCACAGATTATATTTGACTTCCGAAGAACGCCTAACCCTTGAATCATGGGTTAAAAAAGGCAAACACAGTTCCAAAAAAGTTCAACAAGCTCAAATTCTATTGAATAGTGATGAAAATGTTGAACGCAAAAGTTCTACCCTTTTGAAGGGAATAATTGGTGTTTCAGTAAAAACCATAGAACGAGTACGCCGTCAATTTTGCGAAGAAGGCATGGAAATGTTTGTTCTAAAACCTCGCAAAACTCGTAGTGATAAAAAAATTGATGGACGAGTTGAAGCACATCTTACCACTTTATTATGTCAATCACCCCCAAATGATAAATCCAAGTGGGAGTTGAAAATGTTATCAGATAGACTTATCGAACTCAATGTTGTTGAACATATTTCAGTAACGATGGTCAGAAGAGTGTTAAAAAAGCGGAACGCCGCCCGAATGAGTTAAAGCCCTTTCAAAAGAAACAATGGGTAATACCTTCTGAAAAAAGTGCTTCATTTGTCTACCAGATGGAACAAGTATTATCGGTTTATGAACGCCCTTACGATGCTAATTTTCCAGTAGTCTGTATGGACGAGTCACCTAAACAAGTCATTGATTATAAGGATTTTATCGGTAAAGATGGAAAGCAATATCAAGACTCAGAATATATTAGAAAAGGTGTGGTAGAACTATTTGTAGCTACCCAACCTTTGGCAGGTTTTAGACAACTTACTGTTGAGGACGACCACAAGGCATCCACTTGGGTTTTATTCATCGCAAATCTAATGGACACTATTTATAAAGATGCTACAAAAGTTACATGGGTGATGGATAATTTTTGTACACATAAGTTGTCGTTCTTCTATGAATATTTTACAGCACAAGTAGCCAAAGCCTATATTGATAGGATGGAAATAGTACATACGCCTGTGCATGGCTCTTGGCTTAACATGGCGGAGATTGAATTTTCCGTGTTTACAAGACAAGAATTAGATAGACCCTTTACAGATAAAAAAGATGTCGAAATCGTTGCAAAAAAATGGATGAATCAGCAAAATCAAAAGAAAAAAATGATTAATTGGCAATTCAAAAACGATGATGCAAGAATTAAACTAACAAGACTTTACCCGATAATTTAAAGTTTTTAAACACTAGTACATTCTCAATTTTAACTTTCTTTTTTGAGAATTTTTTATTAAAATCTTTCTGGTCTTTGGAAAATGGTCTTTTTTCTTTTTTTGTATTTCGAGGTATACTGAACAAATTGTAATCAGTCATGCCATGAGTATTATGCTAACTTAATTTATCTAAGTGCTTATATTAATTCAGGAAATTTGAATAGAAAACCAACTTTTACCGTAATAAATTTATAACATAATAAGCTAAAATGGTAAGAGAAAAAACCGTTTAACGATTAGTAGGGAGTTAAAATTGCCATTAAATATTAGTATCAAATGCCTTACCTATTAATTCATTCTTAGTAGTTCACGGGAATGGTATCAATAAATTGAAAGTCAGATGACCTTGTCTAATGTACCAAACAATTAAATTAATATAAAAATCATAAATTAAAAAATGATAAAACTTAAAATAATATTAAGTGCATTTATCATGTTGGCAATGAATGCATTATTAGTTGCACAAGTAAAGATAGGAGATAATCCTACTTCAATTAATGCCAATTCGGTCTTAGAGATAGAATCAACTAACAAAGGATTGCTAATGCCTCGGGTAGCCTAACACAACCCATGCAGCAGTCTTTTGAAATGGTGAAGTCTTAACACTAGGAGTATATACGTTTGGAGGAGTTATTAATGTACAAGGAACATTAACATTGGACGGAGGTGGAAATCCAAATACTTTATTTATTATTAGAGCAATTGGGTCAGCAATTAATACCGTTGCTGGTGTTACAATCATTTTAACAAATGGAGCTACCGCTAATAATGTATTTTGGGTAGCTGGCGGTGTCATTGGTTTAGGTGCATCAACCACTATGAAAGGAAGATTAATGGCTCATGCAGGTGCAGTGGATGGCGGTAACTTAGCTACTCTTGAAGGTAGAATGTTTTCGAGTGCTGGAGCAATTAGTTTTGATACAGGTACTGCATCGCTTCCTAGTCTCTCGACGAGTTCTTATGTTAATTATCGTTCATTATCAACTTTTGTCATGTTTAGTTGTGTGGGAGCTTTAAGTAATACAGCAACTTCAACTATTACGGGCAATATTGGTACAAACAGTGGTGCAATATCTGGTTTTAGCTCCCCTTCTACCTTAAATGGTACGAGTTATGTCTTCAAGGATTAATGCTCGAATACTATTGAGGGCATTAAACATAAAATGCGGATTCATTTGAGCTCTTAAAACCTTCGATTCTGTCTCTTTCACGGAAGATTCCAAACGGATCTCCTGGTTCAAGTACTTCTACCACCAGTAATAATGCTTTAGCTTCTTTTACTATTTATCAAAATGGCATTTTACTTGCTAATTCAACAAGAACCAGTTCTTCTAATAATGCCCAGATATCATTACAAGCAATTGCTACCGTTTTAGCTGGACAACCTATTGATATAAGATGGAAAATAGATGTGGGTCCATTGACGCTAGGAAATAGAATTTTGACCTTAATTAATGTCCGTTAAAAATCTAAATATTACTGATTAGTTAAGAGCAATACATTACATTTTGAATCGAATATTTATCCGAATTTATCATTTGATAATCCAACCATTAATTACCTTCAAGAAATTTGTCTTATGAACTCAATATGTATAAGATAATACGATAAAGCAGGCATTAAAGGTCAAGATAAAAACTACTTTTTAGAGGATAAATCTGCAATGGCAGAATTTAGGAAGGATTTTGATACTGATTTATAATGTAATTAATAAAGAGTGTAGAAAGAGAAAAAAGAAAGTTATCGTTGCGAGCGAAGGCTATTCTTTAGATGGTAAATTCAAGCTCTTAACTATTAGTTAAGAGCTTATTTATTTACAAATTTGGATACAATCCAACATTAATATCTGCATCTTTTAAAGAAATCTAATTGCCCGAATCGTACAAGTCTTGAAATTTAAAGTTCTTATAATTACCTATACGTTGACTGTCACAGAAAATGTAAGTTTCTAGGGGATTTGGAGTAAACTCCCTGTTGATTTTAATTTTTATTCCCGCAAGGAAACAAAATGTATTACACCAATAAAAATTCATTCTATGAGCAAAAAACTTCCAATTCTCTTTTTTAAGACTAATAAAAATAAAAGGATAAAGCAATAAGAATAAGCCCATTACTACAAAACAACACCATAAAGTATATAATTTATTCTGTAACTTCATTTTACGCTTATTGAAATCAACGGTCTATTTCTACTTGCTCAATAGGCCATCATGTCGCCCTTAACAAAATTATAAACAGTCATGGTAAAAATCCTTATATCAAGCCAAAATGTCCAATTTTCAATGTACCAAATATCAAACTCAACTCTTTTTCGCATCAAATTAAAATCTTTGGTTTCTCCTCTTAATCCATTAGCCTGAGCCCAGCCCGTAATTCCAGGTTTTACCCAATGACGTATTGAATAATTATTAATTCTTACTTGGCTTTCCATATTATGAGGAACCGCATGAGGGCGAGGACCAACTATTGACATATCACCCATTATGACATTAAAAAACTGTGGTAATTCATCCATACTCGTTTTTCTCAAAAACGCTCCAATTTTCGTAATTCGAGGGTCATTTTCAGTTGTTTGCTGGAACTTACCTTCAACTACTAATTGGCTATCAACTTTCATGGTTCTAAATTTAAAAAACTTAAAATGTTTATTATTCTGCCCCCATCTTTCTTGAGTATAAAAAATATTACCCTTTGAATCAAGTTTAATTAATAATGCCACGATTGGGAAAAGCCACGAAAATATAAAAACACATAAAAGCAAACTGATTAAAATATCAACAATTCTTTTTATAAAGCGAGAATGACTCTGATTTAAAGGTTCATCTCTGACTGTAATCATTGGGAAATTTCCAAACATCTCCATTTTAAATTTATTAGAATTAAACTTAAAATATTCGGGAATTATTCTGGTTCTAATGGCTTTTTTTTCACCAATCGAAATAATATAATCTATCTGTCTCTTATTAAAATTTGGAAGTGCAATAATAATTTCGTCCGCTCTATTGTCACAAATAATTTTCTCTATTTCGTCAATCTGCCCTTTGTATAAACCATTTAATCTATCATTTTTTGTTGAGTCTATAAATCCAACGACTTTATAACCAAATTGACTATTTGATTTAATGAAATCGAAAAAGGACATCCCCAAATCATTACTACCAATAATTAGTAGGTTGCGAACATTTTTACCCTTCGTTCTTAAACTTTGATATAATTTTTTAGATAAATATTTTTTTACTACCAGTATTGTCAATAACCAGACAGAATATTCCAAAACAAATTTTCGAGCATGGAAATGATTATCAGTTACGAAAAAACAAATTATAACAACAAAAGCCTGTAATAAAATTAATTGAACAAGTAATAAAAATTCATCAATAAATTTGAGAGTTCTAAAATCATCATAAATATTTATCCATCTACTCGAAAAGTACCAAGTAAGGATGAGGAACAAAATTATTTCCCTATCATAAATAAATTCGTTTCTATGACTGAGAATAGATGTTACACAATACGCTATTAAAATCGATATAATATCGGTGAATATTCGAAAAACATAATTGTTTTTCTCCATGTAATGCGATTTCAAATGAATGTAATTTAGTGGGTTGTCTAAATATTTTATTAGTGGTTAGTATTATGTAGTAGTTAGATAAAAATATTTTTAAATTAAATCAATAAATATTTTAAGATAAATATTGGTTATGAACAATTAATCATACCCAACTTTATTGCTTTATATTATAAATTAATTTGTTTATTATTTTAGTGCAATACATATTTGAAATTGACGATTAATATCTATAAAACAAAATTAAATAATAAAATCGTATTTTACGCATTAAATATAAATTTTATTCATTTAAATAAAAAAATTATATATGATATAGCAACCCTATTTTATTTTTATAGCTTTTTGAAATACAGGAAATATGTGTTTATCTGGTAGGCTTATGATATGTTACTGCATAAGGAGAGCGGGCATAGAAAGAAGTTATTTTCAGGCAGGAATTGCTTGAACTAATTCAAACAATTCTGAGGTTGAAGTCTGATAAATTTTTGTTTTTTGCGTTAGCTTTAAAAGTCAAACTGCTTTTAAAATTCTTATAGTATCGTTTCCATAAATAATTTGGATAATGTTGATAGATTCGGATAAATCACTGTATTACCTATATTATGACAAAATAATTTTTACTTTTTCTCTAACAATTAAGGCAATATAAAGGGTATTGGTAATAAAATATCGTTTAAAAAGTCTTCGAGGTTCTTGAACTAAACGGTAGAACCATTCCAGAGAATTTCTTTGCATCCAAATGGGAGCTCTTTTTTGTACCCCTACCAACATGGGGAATGCTCCACCAACTCCTACCATAACTGCATTAATTCTCCCTTTCATGTTTGCCATCCAACGTTCTTGCTTCGGGCAACCCAAAGCAACCAAGACAATATTTGCCTCCGAAGCATTAATATTTTTAATTTCTATTTGCGTTTCAGTTTCCGTTAATACTCTAAAAGGGGGTGAGTACATTCCTGCAATCAATAACTTTGGGTAATTTTCAAGACAGAAATCTTGGAGTCTCTTCAACACATCATCCGTAGAACCGTAGAAATAAACTTTCAACCCCTGTTTTTCTGATTCACTTAATAAAGTGGGCATTAAATCTGGACCTGCCACCCGTTCTTGATTGATATTATACAAAAGTTTTAAACCCTTGATAAGCGGAACTCCATCAGGTGTAACCATATCTGCATGATTAACGATTTGGGCAAACGTATCGTCTTGATAGGTTTCAACGCACATATGTACATTAGCAACACACACATAAGATGATTGCCTCCTTTGACCTAATGCAAGAATATTATTAACAAAATCTTGAAAATTTCCTAAGGATACATTAATAGTTATGAGTGTTTGACTTGTCATTCTTTAATTTTTTAGCGGCGATCGCTTTTTCGTAAATATCAATTAATTGACAGGTTGAACGCATTTAAAAATGCAATTTTGAGTTTAAAATCAATGAATAGTACAATTTTATAACTGTAATTTTGCCAGAAATAATAAATTGATGAAAATTTGAATCTGGTTTTAGGTTTATGTTAACATAAATACTTC
>JANXRS010000251.1 GCA_025356745.1 Arcicella sp. | reverse complement strand
TTATGTTAACATAAACCTAAAACCAGATTCAAATTTTCATCAATTTATTATTTCTGGCAAAATTACAGTTATAAAATTGTACTATTCATTGATTTTAAACTCAAAATTGCATTTTTAAATGCGTTCAACCTGTATTATTTAGTAAAATAAGGCATTTTAATATCATTCACTCATAGCAATTCATTAATCACTACTCACTAATCATCAAAGATATTTTTTTAATTAACGATACTGCACTATTTTTGTATTACAAATCAGAATTTTACTAAACATGAATCGCAAAAATATTTTAACTATTGCCGCAATCGCTTTATTAGCTACTGCTTGTAATTATCAAAAGTACAACACTATTAAACAAAGAGACGTTGATGAAGGCGACGAATACGTTTATGGTGTACATCCAGATTCAGCTGCTCGTCAGACTAAAAATAAATATGCAGCCAAACCTGCTTACGAAGTGAAAGCGAACAAGATTCGTGAAAAACTTTTCAATGATAGTACCAACGCTCAAGGAAATTAGTTTTTGAAATACAAAAAGCGTTACGAAATAATTTCGTAACGCTTTTTGTATTTCAAAAAAGAGCATTAATAATTTATACCTCTTAATCCATAACACTTAAATTAATATGAATATTGCACTCGTAACGGGTTCAGCGGGCTTAATTGGTAGCGAAGCTGTTAAATTTTTCTCGAATAAATTCGATTTAGTCATTGGCATAGATAACAATATGCGTCAATATTTCTTTGGTGAAGAGGCTTCAACGGCTTGGAATCGTAGTCGTTTGGAAGAACAATTTTCTAACTATAAACACTATGAAGCCGATATTCGTGAAGTTTCTCAACTAGAAGTAATTTTTAAAGAATATGGAACGGACATCAAGTGTGTGCTTCATACGGCAGCTCAACCTTCGCATGATTGGGCAGCAAAAGAACCTTTCACTGATTTTTCGGTCAATGCTAATGGAACGTTAAATATGTTAGAAATGACTCGTTTAAACTGTCCTGATGCAGTTTTTATGTTTACTTCAACGAATAAAGTTTACGGAGACAACCCAAATTATTTGCCCTTAATTGAAACTGAAACTCGTTTTGAAATTGATGCTAATCATCCTTATTTTGCGAATGGTATTGACGAAAATCATAGTATTGATCATACCAAACACTCATTATTTGGGGCTTCGAAAGTAGCGGCAGACATATTGGTGCAAGAATATGGCAGATATTTTGGAATGAAAACTGGCGTGTTTCGTGGAGGATGTTTAACGGGTCCTAATCATTCAGGAACACAATTGCACGGTTTCTTAGCGTATTTAATGAAATGTGCTATCACGGGAAATCATTACACTATTTTTGGATATAAAGGAAAACAAGTGCGTGATAATATTCACTCGTATGATTTGGTAAATATGTTCTGGCACTTCTACCAAAATCCACGTGCGGGCGAGGTATATAATGCAGGTGGAGGACGTTTTGCTAATTGTTCAATGTTAGAAGGAATTGCCATTTGTGAAGAATTGACTGGCAAAAAGATGAGTTATAGTTATTCAGAAACTAACCGTGTGGGTGACCATATTTGGTATATTTCAGATTTATCAAAATTTAAAGCACACTATCCAACTTGGAATTGGACTTTTGGTTTACATGAAACCCTAGAGCAAATTCATGATGGAATTGTTTCAAGACTGTAAAAATAAAAGCTCCTCGGTTTAAATAACTGAGGAGCTTTTATTTTTACTTCAAAGGAATAATCAATTTCTCCCCACGTTCTGCTAAATCTTTGGTTTTCTTGTTAGCATCCATCAAGGCTTGCTTACTGATACCATATTTTTGAGCAACAATTCTGAGAACATCGCCAGCCCCAACTGTATGAATGGTTTGAATTTTAACATTTAATTTAGTAGCCCCTACTTTAATTCCATCTTGAGAAATACCTGGATTTAGAGATTGAAGGGTTGAC
The DNA here is from genome assembly GCA_025356745.1 of Arcicella sp. GTDB lineage: Bacteria > Bacteroidota > Bacteroidia > Cytophagales > Spirosomataceae > Arcicella. The sequence goes on along the minus strand of JANXRS010000251.1, from coordinate 2,805 downwards.
TTACTAATATGATAACGATTGGCTATCCCGTAAAAAGTTTCACCTGCTTGAACGGTGTGCGAAATTGTTTCCCCTTTCGGAATTTTTACTTTCTTAGATTCTTCTTTTGGCTTTTCTTCCTCTTCATCGACTTCTTTCTTCTTAAGTTCTATTTTCTTTTCCGTTTTTTTCTTTTCCTCTTTTGCCACAATATCTTCACCAGTTTCTTCTAAAGGTGAAGGAATCATTACGGCATCGGCACCATTTTGGCCAGATACTGCTATTGAATTTGGACGTTTACTCACTAATTCATCCTCTTTTGCTCCATCATCTTTTATAGATTGCCAACCCACAAAAAGTAGAGCAATGACCATAACAATAAGCACAAATAATGTGATAGTGGGAAGTTGTGAGGTTTCTTCAACGGGGCGAGGATTACGGTTCTCTTCCATGATAGTAAGGATTTTTAGGGATTGGATAAAAGAAAAAGTTTAGTTTTTTGACTTTAATTCAGAAACCATTTCGGCTACTTTTTCACTCAATTCAGTTTTATATGTTTGCAATTTAATAGCAATTTCCTGATTTTCAATGCCTAACATTTGAATTGCGAGAATTCCAGCGTTTTTTGCTCCGTTCAATGCAACTGTTGCCACGGGAACTCCAGAGGGCATTTGTAAAATTGACAACACAGAATCCCAACCATCAATAGAGTTCGAGGACTTTACGGGTACGCCAATTACTGGTAAAGTCGTAATGGATGCAACCATTCCTGGTAAATGTGCCGCTCCGCCCGCTCCCGCAATGATTACCTTTATGCCACGCTCACGGGCAGTTTGTGCATATTCAACCATTTTTAAAGGTGTACGGTGGGCTGATACAATATCAATTTCGTAAGCTACGTCAAAATATTTACAAATTTCTACGGCTTCTTCCATGACTTTAAGGTCTGAAATACTGCCCATGATGATTCCTATCATTTTACTAATTTTTGATTTATATGAACAAAGTTAAATTTACGCAATCACCTTCAAAGTCTCTTTAACCTTTTTTACTTTCAATTTCAAGCTTTCTAAATCTTCATCTACAACCGTTATATGTCCCATTTTGCGGAAGGGCTTTGTAATTTTCTTTCCATATAAGAATGGATAAACGCCTGAAATTGAAAGGCTTTCATTCATGCCTATATATTTTGCTGTACCCGTATATCCTTCTTCACCCAACAGATTGACCATTGCTGCTTTTGAGTGTGCCGTAGTATTGCCCAAAGGAAAACCCAATACCGCCCGCAGATGTTGCTCAAACTGCGAAGTATGGTTGGCTCTAATGGTATGGTGTCCGCTATTGTGCGTCCTTGGAGCTACTTCGTTTATCAATAATTGACCATCCTTTGTCAAAAATAATTCAACCGCCAATAAGCCCACAATGCCCAATTTCTCAGCCGTTTCAATGGCAATGGCTTTAGCTTTTTCGTGGATAGCTTCCGATACTTCGGCAGGAGCAAAAAGATATTCTACCAAATTATGGATTGGATGAAAAACGCATTCAACCGTTGGGAAAGTTTTGATTTCTCCCTGTTCATTTCGAGCTACAATTACCGCAATTTCTTTATCAAAATCAATGGCTTTTTCCAAGAGACTTGGTTCGGAGAATGCCAAAGATAAATCTGCTGCTGAACTTAATCTTTGTACGCCACGCCCATCATAACCGCCTTTTCCTAATTTATTGAAGGCTGGAAGGAAAGCTATAGTCGCTTGAATATCGGTCAAACTATCCGTTAAAATAAAATCTGAAGTAGGAAGATTATTTTTTTTATAAAATTGCTTCTGAATACGTTTATCCTGAATTATTTCTAACACTTCGGGTTGTGGAAATACTTTTTTTCCTTCCGATTGGAGCTTTTTGAGTGCTTCAAGGTTAACATTCTCAATTTCAATCGTAATTACTTCACAATCTTGTCCGAACTGATAAACCGTGTCAAAATCTTGGAAAGAACCTACCACAAACTCAGGAGCAATTTTCGCACAAGGAGCATCAGCATCTGGGTCAAGTATTTTAACGTGAATATCTAAATCTATGGCAGCTTGGAGCAACATTTTGCCCAATTGTCCACCACCTAGTAAGCCTAATTTTTGCATTTTTTTGATATAACCTTATTAATTTACCCAAAATTACGCTGAATTCTCTAAACCTTCTTAAATTTGTACAACAGAATTAATCAGCGAGTTAAAAATCGCTTTATGAATAAGATGAAAAAATCAATAGATATACGTTTTGGGGTAATTTCAGGGATGATTTTATTGGCAGCAATTAGTCGTTTTTTGCCAATTGCGATGCCCTCAATGGCTAATTTTTCACCAGTAGGTGCAATGGCATTATTTGGAGGAGCCTATTTTGCTAAAAAACATTGGGCATTTGTCGTTCCGATGATTGCTCTTTGGTTATCTAATTTAGTACTAAATAACGTTTTTTATACAAAATATTACCCAACCTTTTCTTTCGGTTTTGAATTGGCAGTTTTCGTGAGTTTTGCTTTGGTTGTGGCAATTGGCATGGTAGTTTTGAAGAAAGTAAATCTTACTAATTTATTAATAGCTAATGTTTTAGGCACTATTGGTTTTTTCCTAATTTCTAACTTTTTTGTATGGGCAGGAGGGAAGATGTACCCACAAACAATGGAAGGATTTGTAACTTGTTATACAATGGCTCTTCCATTTTTGAAAAATACTTTGACGAGCAACTTATTGTATTCAGCTGTGATGTTTGGCGTTTATGAATATGCTAAAACTCAGGTGAAAGAATTAACGGTTGTGCGTGCATAAAGAAAAT
>JANXRS010000244.1 GCA_025356745.1 Arcicella sp. | reverse complement strand
TTACCCATCAACAAGTAGCTGATGTTCAAGATAAACTCAATAACAGACCAAGAAAAAAATTAGGTTACTTTTCTCCTAACGAATTTTATAAAATTAATTTCTTAAATAATGAAGTTGCATTTGCGACTTGAATCCAGCTTTTGAAAAACCCACGAAATCAAAAAAACCTTCAAAAGCTATTTTTTGATGATTTTTATATTTTAATAAGGGAATATTTCGTTGATAAAAATCAAATTCTCCTTTATGTCCACGAAATGTTTTTTGAAGGATAGTATCTTGAATATAAGGCAAAAATTGTGGAGAATCTGCCACGTCTGAACGCTTAGAAAATCCATAAATATCAACGTTTTGAATAATGTATTTAGGTTTGCGGTTATGTTGGAGATACATCCTAAACCGTGCATATTGCATATCAAAATGCCAAGCGGAAAGCCCTAAATTATACGCATTTAGCGATAGCGTTGAATCCAGAATTTTGGGAGAAATATGGAACTCAGCCCTTGAAGAACCCATGATTAAAAGGTCAGCATTAATCTTAGAAGAATACAAATCATTCCAAGAAGCAAAATAGGCATTTCGGGATTTTTTCAAGCCCGTATCCACCATTAATGCAAGCGTATATAAGCTCAGAGAAAGCACTAAAAATAGGACAATTATTTTCTTGAAAAACCTCAAAATCATCGTTTAATTACACCATTAATTTTAAATGTTTTTTTATTCCCAAAAACAATTTTTTGAAAGCCTTCTATCTGATAATTATATATTTTATTATTTTTTAGGGATAATTTCAGGTGTCTTTCAGTTTGGTATAAGTAATTTTCGTTACTCACCAAAGCTTCAATACTGATTCCATTTTCCCCTGCTCTACTAATTGTCAAATACTTAACGGGTAATTTTTCAGTATCTTTTAATTCATATTTTACGCTCGTTGATGAACTATCCACTTGATAACTTTGGATGAATGCAGGTTTATTTAAATCCATTTGAATAAATAATTCTAATTCCTTAGCCCAATCAATCGTTTTAACTGACTTACTTTCGGATTTTCCTGACACTAAAATCGTTTTTTGAACGAATGGCTTTTGCGTATTTAACGTTTTAATTTGTATTTCTATTAGACTTTTTAAATCAAAATATTTTTTGGTTTTACCTTCTTTAATTTCTGGATTACAAGCACTTAACAAAGCACAAAACGTTAATAAACCGAATACTTTTTTCATGTACAAATTTCTATTTTTTTGTAAAATTAAAGACTATTTTCCATCTTGTTATTGTTTTTAAATAAAAAGGGCTTTAACAATGGTTAAAGCCCTTTTTGTACGTCTTTTTTTTACAAACTTAATAATTCCTTAAACCGAATGGCTTGTCGACGTGAAATTTCAATTTTATCGCCACTTTCTTTTAATGTTACCTGCAAACCACCAGAAAACCACGGCTCAATTTTCTGAATATATTTCAAATTAATAATGTGTTTACGATTAGCACGGAAGAAAATTTTCGAGTCTAATCTGTCTTCCAAGGCATTTAAAGATTTTAGGACCAAGGGCTTTTGGTCATCGAAATATAAACGAACATAATTTCCCATAGATTCAAATAGACGTACATTTCCCAAACGGACAAACCAACATTTTTCACCATCTTTCACAAAAACTTGGTCGTTTTCGGAGAGAACCGTGGTATTATCTTTTGAAGTTTCGGTCAGTTGTTTTTGGCGGTCAAATTCTTCCTCAACCTTCTGAACGGCTTCCGAAAGACGATGTAATTCAATAGGTTTCAACAGGTAATCAAGTGCATTGAATTCAAAAGCCTTAATCGCATATTCATCGTAGGCAGTCGTAAAAATGACTTCGGGAACGTAACCTTCAAGGTCAGTTAGGAGATCGAAACCCGTTTTCCCTGGCATTTGAATATCCAGAAAGAGTAGGTCAGGATGTAACTGGTCAATCAAAATGACCGCTTCATCTGCATTGGCGGCTTCGCCTACAATATTTATTTTTGGAAAATTCTCAAGCAAACGTTTTAGTTCATTTCTTGCCAAACGTTCGTCATCTACGATTAGTGCTTTCATATTTTATTTTTATTGGTAATTCGTTATTGGTTGTCGTTCAATTTATGGCATAAGACTCTGATTCATACCATAAATATTGAAGCAGATATTCAATGACCAACTTTCACCAAATTAGTAATCTTCGTCAACGGACTATCTTTCTCAGGTTCAATTTGCGGAATTGGAATGATAATTTCAGCCGTTACTACATCTTTGGAAGCCTGAAAAATAGTAAATTTCGATTCTGGTCCAAACAATAATTCCAATCGGTGGGTGGTATTTTCTAAGCCAAATCCACCCGAATCAGTTCTTTCCAAAGTGCCTGTATTACTGATAGTTATTAATAAATTTTTACCCGTAACCTTCGATTCTAAGCTTACAAAACCACCTTTCACGGGCTTGGAAACACCGTGTTTTATCGCATTTTCAACCAAAGTTTGCAACAACATTGGCGGAACTTGCACGGTTAAAGTTTCAGGATAAATATTTTTACGAACCTGTAAACGTTCTTCGTAACGAATTTTTTCAAGTGCTAAATAATCGTCCACCGTTCTCATTTCTTCCGAAAGCGAAACCGTTCTACGTCTATCCGCCAACAAGGAACTTCGCAAAATATTTGATAATTGCGTTACGGCTTTTTGGGCTTTATCGGGGTCTTCAAGGATTAATGCTCGAATACTATTGAGGGCATTAAACATAAAATGCGGATTCATTTGAGCTCTTAAAACTTTCGATTCTGTCTCTTTCACGGAAGATTCCAAACGGATTTTATCTACTTCAACCTCTGATTTTCTTTCAAAATAATGAGACGCATAATAAAACAATGTCCAAATCATCAAAGGTTTTGCCCAACTAAAAATATATTGTAAAATAAAGAAAAATGACCAAAGATTAGCTTCTTCATGTTCACGCAGGAGGTAAGAATCAAGCGGTATATTAACTAATGCCATAAAAATAGACATAAATCCAACTGCCAAAAGAATACGTGGAATTACTTTATCAATCCCAATTTCAACCCAACCATATTTTTTAATAACTTTTCTGAAATAATTGGTCAGCAACAATACAGTGGTAATATTGAGAACTGCCGCCATGAACCAATCGAGCGACCAACCATAATTATTGGTATAAATCAAAGTTTCGTTAATTAGCCAAGCCGACCAACCAAAGATTTGTAGAATCCAATATAATTTTGTTCTTGACATGAGATGTATTGTTGTCTTTTTTCCTACACAACGACAATTTAATGGAATCCAACGAAAAATGCGGGAAAAATTAAGTAAACGGAAGTTACTATGGATAAACGGAAGATAATGGAAGGATTTTAGGAGTATATTATTCAGAAATTCCTGCTAAATGCGAGACATCACACGCCAGTTCAACCGTGAATTTTGAGGTTTCATATTCATAAGTTAATTTATACAAACATAAATTAGCGTGATCGAAGGTATCCATTTCATTCAGCGGGCGGTCAAGGAGAAGTGTGAGTATAATCCGAATGGCTCGCCCGTGCATGGCAATCAAAACGGTTTCTTCTTCGGGGCGACTCAATATTAAATCTATTACAGGTTTTTGACGGGCAGTGACATCTGCTGGACTTTCTCCACCTTCAGATGGTGTATTAATTTCACCAGCTATCCAACTATCAATCAGTACTTTATAATATTCGTTGTCTTGATTACTAGGAATTTTCCCTTCTCGAACGCCCCAACTAATTTCATTCAAACCTTTATGCTGTTCCCAAGGAAGGTTTTTCTGTAAAAATTTATTTACGGATTGATGCGTTCTTTTCAATCCAGAAGTATAAACTTTGTCGAAAGTAATGTGTTGATAATGTTGAAAAAAGGCTTCTGCTTGGATTCGTCCTAATTCATTGAGGTCAGAATCAACGCCACTTCCTTGCACCACGCCCTGACGATTGAAGTCAGTTTCACCGTGGCGAATCAAATATACAGTTTTTGTGGTTGGCTTTTGTGGGTATTGAATAGACATTGATTATCAATTAGATTAGATTAGCAAAATATCCGCAAAAGTACAGGATTTCCATTAGAATTTAGCGTTGAGTGACGAGCTTTACGCAAACAATTCCACTTTTTTATTTGGTAGTTCTTGAAAAGTGTTGATGATAAAACTAAGCATTCGATAAATTGTATTTTTGTGGTCTCGAATCATAAAAACCAATGAATCAAAATGCTTAGTATCACAAAATTAGAAAAATGTCCTTGTTGTTCAAGTGA
>JANXRS010000243.1 GCA_025356745.1 Arcicella sp. | reverse complement strand
AGTATTTATGTTAACATAAACCTAAAACCAGATTCAAATTTTCATCAATTTATTATTTCTGGCAAAATTACAGTTATAAAATTGTACTATTCATTGATTTTAAACTCAAAATTGCATTTTTAAATGCGTTCAACCTGTACTGTATTTATTAATACGAATATAGTGAAGCAATTTGTTAACTTAATGGATAAAGTAATTTGAGTTTTGTAAATTTTATGTGATGATATAATACTTTCAAAAATTTTCCATCAATTCAACAACTGAGTTTAACGAAACTTCCATACGACTAGAATGGTAGTTTACTGTTTAAAATACCACCAAAGACACAAACTAGTTCTAGACATGAAAACAAAAGCCGCTCAATATTGATATTGAACGGCTTTTGTTTTCAAACGAATACTCCATTACCACTTCCGCTTATAAGTAGTATAATCCTTCCTCGGACCGTCTTTCTTTTTTGGATTTGGATTTACGTCTCCTAATAGTTGTTGAGCTAAATCTGGTCTTTTAAGTTTAGTTAAACGCTCTCTAATCCAACTTTTGAATTCGTTTTTGTACCAAAAAAAATAATTATTCTGTATCTGTTTTTCTTCCTTGGTTTTTGCCGTGTGTACGGGTTGTAATGTATAGGGATGCACGCCTGTGTAGTAAATCACCTCCGCAACTGTCATGGGTGTGGGTGTAAAATCCTGTACTTGCTCTAATCTGAATCCTAAATCTTTGGTTTCTGCCGCCAAATTTGCCATATCTTGCTCCTCACAACCAGGGTGCGAACTAATAAAATACGGAATCAAAGGTTGGTTCAAACCGTGCTTTTCTTGAATTTTATCGTATTTCTCCTTGAATTTTCTAAAATACTTAAACCCAGGTTTACGCATGATTTTCAGCGTTGCATCAGAAGTATGTTCGGGGGCAACTTTCAGTCTTCCTGATACGTGACGAGTTACCAATTGCTCCATGTATTCATCATGATTCCCGTCTTGATTATTCTTGTTGAAATCGTCCACCAAAAGGTCATATCTAACGCCAGAACCCACAAATGCTTTTTTTATCTCTGGTAAAGCATCCACTTTTTTGTAAATATTGGTCAAAGGTTTGTGCGAAGTATCCAAATTTGAACATATCACAGGATTAATACAGCTTGGTGCTTGACATCTCGCACAGATAGCTTCGTCCTTGCCCTTCATGCGGTACATATTAGCCGAAGGACCACCCAAATCGGAAATATATCCCTTAAATTCGGGATGTTCCGTGATTTGTTTAACCTCCTTCATAATGGATTCTTCGGAGCGAGAAGCCACAAATTTTCCTTGATGGGCCGAAATCGTGCAGAAACTACAACCCCCAAAACAGCCTCGGTGCATATTAACCGAAAACTTAATCATTTCATAAGCGGGAATCGGTCCACGATTTTTATATTTTGGGTGTGGCATTCGGGTATAAGGCAAATCAAATGATTTATCCATTTCCTCTTCATCCATCGTTTTGAAGGGTGGATTGATGACCAAAGTTTTATCGCCCACTTTTTGCAAAATTCGATTGGCTTGCCATTTATTCGATTCCACCTCAACAATTTTGAAATTGGAGGCATATTTCATTTTATCCTCCAAACAAATTTCGTGACTTGATAACTCAACGGTTTCCCATTTTTCGTGGGCTGTAACAGGCATATCGTCCAAATAAGCAATTTGATTTACGTTTCTAACCTCACTCAAAGGAGTTCCACTTTTTACCATCCTCAAAATGTCTCTCAAAGGTTGTTCTCCCATGCCGTACACAAGCATATCCGCTCCCGAATCTTCCAAAATAGTAGGCATTAATTGGTCTTTCCAGTAATCATAATGCGTTACACGGCGTAATGAGGCTTCAATTCCCCCAATTAATACGGGAACATCTGGATAAATTTCTTTTAATATTTTGGTATAAACTGTTGTTGCATAATCGGGTCTGAAACCTGCTTCGCCACCCGGCGTGTAACTATCGTTTGAACGTAATCTTTTATTGGCAGTATAATGATTCACCATTGAATCCATACAACCCGCCGTTACCCCAAAAAAGTATTTGGGTTTTCCCATTTTCTTAAAATCACGCAGGTCATCCCGCCAGTTGGGTTGTGGAATAATACCAATCTTAAAGCCTTCACTTTCAATGATTCGTCCAATGACGGCCGTACCAAAAGATGGATGATCTACGTACGCATCACCCGAAATTAATATAACATCTAATTGTTCCCAGCCCCGCTGTTCAACTTCTTTTTTAGTAATTGGCAACCAACTCGTAATTGGTCTTTCTCTAACTGTAATCATACTACAAAATTAACAGATATAAAGCGTTGATTTTTAATAAATTGGAATAATCTGTGGAGGAATAACGCATTGCTTACAGAGATTGTTCATTTAATGAAAGTAGAACAATCACCATTTGATTGTAAGGAAAAACTAAGCTTGGCAAAGATATTTTGGGGCGAGGAATAATTGAAGAGATTATTATTGGACGAACTCAGAAGTTTTATATTAACAAGTTTAGCAAATAAATTCATACCTAAAAAGAGCCATCTCTGATTTGGAAATGGCTCTTTTTAGGTATGAATTTATTTCTTCTTCCTTCGTGCTTTCTTCGCCTCGGTCAATAATTTTTTTGCCTCCTCACGTTGCGTTGCTTTACGGTCTGAATCGTCAATTACTTGCTTGAAATATTCAATTGCCTTATCATAATCCTCTTCTTGAGAAGCGATTTTACCCAATCCCAACATGGAAGACCAATAATATCCAGAGTTTGTGGTGCCTGTATTTTTGGCAAATTCAATCGTTTTTAAGTAATATTCTTTGGCAGTTTTTATATCTTTATCGTAATTGTAGGCATAATAAGCCAAAATATAGGCCGCATAACGTCCACTTACGCCTTCATAACCAGGATAATGCTCACCAATTTTTGTTAAAATGCTGTTAGACAATACTTTTGCTTCAGCTACATGACCAGATACAAAAGCACTGCGAGCATAAAAACGCTCAAAAAACGGATTATCTGGATAAGATTGATGGGTATATTTTGCCAAATCTAATGCCTTATCATTCATATTTTCAATACCATAAATCTGTAAAAGAAAATATCGGGCTTCGGTGCGGGTATAAAAAGCATTAAAACTAACTTTTTCTAACTGACTAATTCCCTTAGGTTTATCTCCCTTCGGAAACAGCCAAAGCACGGGACGAAGCAGTGGATAATTTTCTTTTACGTAATGAAAGTAATAATTGTACAAGCCATCGCCAAACATCAATTCTGGACTAAAATCTGAAAATGACCTTGATTTATCCAGATATTTTAGCGCATTTTTTGCCGCAAAAGTTGCCTTTGACCAATGCTTTCTTTCTGAATGCAAACGTCCTTTAAAAGCATAAGCCGCTGCCATAAAAAATGCCGCTTCGGGGTTTTCTGAATCATCCCAAATCTTTTCAGCTTTCTCAATACTCTTATCCATAAAACCTAAACATTTTTCATCATAAAGTGCATTTTCAGTATTAGGTACAATTTTCCACCATTCCATCAAACCCAATAAAAATTCGGGTAATGGATGATCTGGATACTTGACTTTTAGATAGTTAAACTCTTTTTCAGCTTCGTAGAATTTGAAGTTATACATGTGATTAATAGCCGTTGTTGCCTCAATCTGCACTTCGCTCGTGAGCAATAACATTCCCTTTGAACGTTCTTTTTCTGCCTTCTCAGTATCTTTCCACCACTGTGCCGATACTGTTTGTGCGTTTATGACAACCAATAAAACGACTGAAAATATCTTTATAATTGTACTAAAATTTACCGTTTTCTTCATTTTTTATATACCTTATTTTGTTGTAAAATTAACGAAAAGCTAGGGTAAAAAGTATTTTAAATTAAGTTTCACTTATTTTTGTCGAAACTGAATTAGCATTTATGAAATCAACTATCCAAATACACGATAAGCATTTTGAAGTTTTTATTGAAAAGACTATTATTGAGCATCGAATCATTGAATTAGCCTCAAAAATTAATCAGGATTATCAAGGGAAACGTCCCCTTTTTTTAGCAATTCTCAATGGTTCATTTATGTTCGCCGCCGAATTAATGAAGTCGGTAAATTTGGCTTGTGAAATTACTTTTTTAAGGGTTTCGTCTTACCAAGCCACCCAATCATCGGGCAAGGTTCATAAGATTTTAGGACTATTGGAAAACATCGAAAATCGGGATGTAATTGTGGTGGAAGACATCGTGGATACGGGCTTGACAATGGTTGAAATTAAGCAACAATTATTGGCTCAAAATCCTGCTTCTTTATCCATTATAACACTCTTTCAAAAACCAGAAGCCTTAAAACAACCTATTGATATTCAATACATTGGATTTGAAATTGAGAATAAATTTGTATTAGGATACGGATTAGATTACGATGGATTGGGACGTAATTTGAGTGATTTATATGTATTATGTGAGTAGCTTTTGGCTGTCAGCAATCAGCTTTGAGCTTTTACTGACCGCCGAGAAGTCCCTAAACATTAATCTTTTGTTAATGAATACTATCCCAAAAATACACTCGTTTTAATTCCAAACCAAATAACAAAATCAATGAACAGATTAGCCAAAATACTCTCAATCAGTACTTTAATCTTCACGAGTGCCTTCGTGAGTAATGCTCAACAAGTGATTATTGAAAAACCTCTCGTCAAGAAAATTGAAGTAACTGGCAGTGCTGAACAAGAAGTTCTACCCGATGAAATCTTTGTAACGGTGTCGTTGCGTGAGTATTTCAAGGAGAAAGATAACAAAGGTAAAGTTGATATAATGGTTTTGGAAAAGCAACTTCAAAAAGCTGTTGAAGAGTCAGGAATTCCAAAAGAAAATTTCACAATAGGGGCAATTAATGGCTACCGTGAATGGTGGGGTAAAAAGAAACCAACCACCTTTTTAGAAAGTAAAAGTTATATCTTGAAAGTACCTAATCTTTATAAAATTGACGGTATAATTTCAAAAGTGGATGAAAAGGGTATTGCTTTTACAAATATAGACCGCTATGAGTTTTCAAAGATTGAGCAATTGCGTAAAGAAATAAAAATCAAGGCTTTACAAGCTGCGAAGGAAAAAGCAAAATTTTTGTTGGAAAGTATTGGCGAACAAATGGGAGAGGCACTTGATATTATTGAAATTGACCAAAGTTATTCGCCCCAACCCGTCTATTCAAATATGATGATGCGTTCGGCAAAAATGGATGTATCTGCTGAGGCCTTGCCTGAAAGTTCGATTGACGTTCAGAAAATTAAAGTTCGTTATGAAATGAAAGCAGTTTTTAAGATAAAATAATTTAATTTTACGAGTAAATTGTAGCACGATTCAATGAGTCGTGCTATTTGGTAGTTCTTGAAAAGTGTTGATGATAAAACTAAGCATTCGATAAATTGTATTTTTGTGGTCTCGAATCATAAAAACCAATGAATCAAAATGCTTAGTATCACAAAATTAGAAAAATGTCCTTGTTGTTCAAGTGA
>JANXRS010000242.1 GCA_025356745.1 Arcicella sp. | reverse complement strand
TCACTTGAACAACAAGGACATTTTTCTAATTTTGTGATACTAAGCATTTTGATTCATTGGTTTTTATGATTCGAGACCACAAAAATACAATTTATCGAATGCTTAGTTTTATCATCAACACTTTTCAAGAACTACCAAATATTTGAATATTCGAGCATTTACTGACAAGCAAAAAAGGGAATCTTACGAAAGACAAAAGGGTATTTGTGTAAAATGTAAAGTGCATTTTGAAATTAACGAAATGGAAGCCGACCATATAAATCCTTGGCACGAAGGAGGGAAAACAAGTGCTGAAAATTGCCAAATGTTATGCAAACAAGATAATAGGACTAAATCGGGGAAATAAAACAAAAGAACCACCCCAAAGCAAATCTTCGGAGTGGTTCTTTATCATTATTTTTAAATGCTTTTACCTCCGCTTCAACCCCGCTAAATACTCTACCAAATTCACCGCTTCTTCTTTACTCATTCCATCCATTAAACCCGTAGGCATCATTGAATTAGGCATCACTTTCATGGTTTTGACGGCACTTGTTTTTAGATTTTGAACAATTCCTCCTGGCATTTTCAGAACTAAATCGGTTTCAGTTTTTGAAGAAATAATACCATTTAATACCGAGCCATCTTTCATTTTTAATTCCCAACCCTCATAGCCAAAACCTATTCCTGCATCGGGATACATGATGGCTAAATACTGTCCATCTTTGCCCAATTTTGAGCCAATTTCTGAGAGTTTTGGACCAAAATCCATGCCTTCTCCATTCACTTGATGGCAAACAGAACAATTAGATGCAAATATTTCAACGCCTTTTTTAGCATCGCCACTCATCGCAATTAATTCTGAAATGGGAGGAAGTTTGCTTTTTGTAGTGCTGACAAGGTTGCCTAAATATTTGGATGCTTCCGTTCTTACATTTCGTCTCCAAGCTCTACTAACCCCTTCCACCGCAACTGGAATAAAATCTTTCTGTATTTTTCCTTCTTTTAAATACGCTAAAACCAAATCTTCGCCTCCTTGACTACCACCCAAAAATCTTGTGGCTTCTTTACGCATAGCACTTGATTTAGTTTTATCAAATATTACGGATTGCAGCAAATTTAAGGACGTTTTACTACCATTTCCACGAATACCTTCCAATAATTTTATTGCCAATATTTCTTGTTTTGGATTATTTAATACTTGTTTCACCAAAGCCAATCCTTCATTTGATTTAATGAGAATTTCAGATGATTCTCTGATATTTTGCCCCGCTGTAATCATGGATAAAAGCCTCGTATTTTCCTCTGGCATCAAATATTTATCCTGTAATTCCAAATACGGTTTTCCTTGTAAATTACTCATTAAGTTTTTGAGAGCCGCTTTTGCCACAAGAGATGTCTTCACAAAATCAACATCTAAATGACTCAACGCTAATTGATTAATTTGATTTTGTTCCGTCGAGTTGCCTTTTAACATTGCCAAAAGTGTTTCAGATTTTGATTTACCCTTATTAAAATCAAAGGCTCTGAAATAACGTAAACGGTCTTTTAAGTCGGTCTTTGAATCAGTTGCTAAACTCGCCAAAAATTTTACGGATTCGTTGGTTCTTGCTCGCCAAACAATATCTCTACTTGCCGAGGTTTGCGTTGGGTCAGCTACTTTCTTAAGATAAGCGACAAAACAAGCATCCCAATTTTCGGATGCACCAATGCCCAAAGCCTCCAAATACCAACGGTCTTTTCCATCGTGTTGGGTTGCTAATGTTGCCCAAAGTTCAGCGGCTTCGGGAGATTTATCTCCGTGTAAAGCAATGGCACATTCACGGCGAACTTGTGGATTATTACTATATACGAGCGGTTTTAAATACGAAATTACGTCCAATTTTAACTGACGAGCCGCCCTGATTCCTGCAATTTTAATGTCTGGATTTTTGTCTGCCAAGGCTAATTCTGTATATTTTTTACCGTCAATTATTTTACACAAAGCCCAAAAAGCTCGTGCTTTCATCGGTGAATTAGTTGAATTGAATAAGCTAACTAACTCATTTTCGGCAGATTTTCCAAATTTCTGTAAGGCTTCCCAAGCTAAATACCGAGTCGCTAAATTAGGACTTTGCAAAGAAGCAACCGCCCCCGCAGGCGTAGATAAATCCATTTTCGGAACTTTATAAGGCGTATTTTCAGGAGCAATTCTATAAATCCGTCCACGCACTTGGTCGCCCGCTTGGTGACCTCCCACGCCTGAGTCGTACCAATCTGCTACAATCAACGAGCCATCGGGGGCAACGCACACATCAGCAGGACGAAACCATTGGTCTTTTTCCTGTTTCATGATATTTACAATCTCGGCAGAATATCCCGCTCCAGATTTTTGAACGGGGTAGGAGCGAACCACATTATGACCAGGTTCGCAGTGAATCATTTGTCCTTGAAAAACCTTTGGTAAAAGATTTCCTTCATAAACAATCATACCCGTAGGCGAACCTGAACCTGTTTGTAGCAAATTTGGCATAGTGCCTGGGTCATTCAAATGCCAATGACGTAAAGGAATTTCTGATTCAATATTGGTACGGTTTACGTTCCATGAAGCGTGAGAAATTTCGTCTTTATACCCAAAACTTCCATATTCCATCACGTAGTTAATTCTCACGCCTTTATTGCCATCGTCATCATTATCAGACTGCCACATAGTCCCGTAGGAATCAACCGCAACTTCATAATTATTTCTGAAATCATTTCCCAAACATTCCACTTCCGAACCGTCCAGATTACAACGAAAAACCATTCCTTGTTGATAGTTTTTAGGAGATACTTCTTTCCCGAATTGGTCTTTTACAATATTTCCTTGGGCATCTTTTAGTTGCGTTCCTTCATTTCCGAAGTTAAAATAGAGTTTTCCATCAGGACCAAACACAAAAGCGTGCATCCCGTGATCGTGTTGCTCGCCTCCCATTCCTTGAAAAAGAATTTCTTTTTTATCGGCTTTATCGTCACCGTCCGTATCGGTCAATTTCCACACGTATGGACTTTGAGAAACGATAACAACATTTCCGAAAACGGCAATTCCCAAAGGTGCATTTAGCGATTTGTCTTGATAAAAAACTTTGCTTTCGTCCGCTTTTCCATCGCCGTCTTTATCTTCCAAAATTACAATTCTGTCTCCCTCTTTTTTAGTGGGATTGCCATTAATGGCAGGACGATAATTATACGCTTCCAAGACCCATACCCGCCCACGAGCATCCACTTCAATATCAGTTGGATTCATCAGCATAGGCTCAGTGGCGAAGGTTTTTACTTCCAAACCGTCTGCCATTTTAATTCCTGTAAGGGAATTTTCGGGTAAGCGTTTTTGGGCTTCTGTCATCACCGAATCAACGTAATGATTAATAAAACGGCTGGTGAAAGTATTTTGATAAGCCATTGAAAATAAGGCGATTCCTAAAAGAGTTGCAGGAATCCCAAAGCGTATTTTTTTTGATAATTGCATGGGAGAAAGAAGATTAATAATTTTTGATTTATAAGAGGGAAACGACAAATTTATAATTATATGATACTAAAATATATTTACAAAATACAAAAAAATCCCTGACAGAATTATACTTTTCTATCAGGGATTTCTACTAAATATGCTTTATTATTCAAAAATGGCCATTTATCTTTATCAGATAATAAAATGCATTAAATCTCATCCAAACAAAAATAAATCAATATGAGTTATTAAATTTCCGTATAATCATTATATTGTTATGAGAAAAGTGCAATATTAATGCAATTTTTCGTCAAAAATACAATTATGAAATTACAGGCAATGCTTAATTAGTTGAACGGGGAAATAATAATATTTTAATTCAATTTTGGACTGATAACTAAATCACAAATTCTACCTCTTTAAAATCAAAATATATTACATTTCCGTCGGTTTCAATTCCTAATTTTCCTGTCTCATCAATTCCAACAATTTGTCCTAAAAATTGTTGTCCATTTCTTTTAAAATAATGATACGTTTGAAATCTATATAAATTAGCTAAGTATTTGGTTTTTAACGACTCGAAGTCATTATTCTTAATTTTTAGGTAATTTTTTTCTAAATTTTCTAACAGTCTTTTTAATATTTCTGACAGGTCATATTTCAAAGGATTGTGGGTAATACTTCGCAGAGAAGTAGCTCGTAAATTACTAAATTTTAATTGATTAATATTCAGTCCAATCCCAATGATGGAGTGACCAATTTGATAGCCTTGCAATGAGTTTTCTATCAAAATGCCGCCCATTTTTTTATCTTTATAATAAATATCATTTGACCATTTTACGGATAAATTTTCATCAATAAATTCACTCAAAAAATCAAAAACGCCCATCGAAATAGCGATATTCAATTGGAATTGGTCGCTTGCTTTCAAGAAATTTGGTTTAAGAATGAGTGAAAATGTTAGATTTTCGCCTGAACTTGCCTCCCACGTATTGCCACGTTGCCCCCGACCCGCTGTTTGATTATCGGTAATTATGACCGTTCCTTCAAAAACCATGTTCTCTGACTGAATCATTTGAACAGCAATATCGTTAGTTGAATGACAGCTTGGCAGATATTTTATTAATTTGCCAGTAAATAATGTATTGGGTTGAATATTGTACAAGGTTATTGTGTAATTTTATAGTCCGAAATTTTATCCATATATTATTGCAATATTAGAAACATCATTGCTAATATTAGGTTAAATTACAAAAATTAAATTTTTAGAGCATCATTCTAAAGATTCTTGATTCATAATTAATTAAATGACAGAAGTAAAAACAAAAAGGGATATTAGTTCAGAAGAACTTAGCCAATTGGTGGTGAAGGGTATGCAGGAAAGAAAGGCAACAAATATTGTCGTAATGGACATGAGAAATGTCAAAAATGCTTTTACCGATTATTTTGTAGTAGCATCGGGTACATCTGATACGCAAGTTGAAGCAATTGCTGAATCCGTAGACAAAGAAGTTTGGGAAGCTACTCGCAACAATCCTCGTAGCACTGAAGGCAAAGCCAATCGTGAATGGATTTTGGTAGATTATTATGATGTAATCGTTCATGTTTTCAAAAAAGACCGACGTGAATTCTATAAATTAGAAGAACTTTGGGGAGATGCTGAATTTACCTATGTTGAGGAGGAGTAACCATAAGTTAAGTATGAGTTGTCAGAAAGTTTAATTTTAAGAAATATTCTCATTTCTGTTTGATTAATTTTTGTTATTCATTTATTATCATTTATTGTTACCTATAATCATTTTCTTCCATTCAAAAATCTACCTTACCATTCATCACGAAATTAGAGAGTAAGAAACAAAATTATTAATCAGTACGTTTTGATTGAATACAGATTTGAGGCAAACTAACGGTAATTAGGAATTTAATTCAAAAATAAAACCTACTACATAAAACCTGACACCTCAAAAAATACTTATAAAAAAATGGCAGAAAATAATAGTGAAGATAAGAAACCTCTGGGTTCTCAAAAACGTCGTTCAGCGACTCCCGGTAATGGTTTTCAAGGCTGGTTAGTGATTGGATTGGTGATTGCTTTAATAAGCATTTACTTTCTGAGTAAAACCCATGTCCTTCCAAAAATTGACCAAACTAAGTTTGAGCAAATGGTTTTGAATAAGGAAATTTCTAAACTTGCTATTCTAAAAGGAAAAGAGGTGGTAGAAATTACCCTAAAAAAAGAATTTTTAGGTAATTATAAGAGTGAATTGAGCGAACAACCTAATGCTGTTGTTAATCAAAATGCTGGTCCTCATTTTGAGAAAGAAATTACTTCAACTGATGCCTTTGTGGCAGAATTGAACGATTTACAGAAAGACATTCCTCGTGCCGAACGTGTTCATGCAACCGCAGAAGAACGTTATGGAATTTTAGAATTCCTGATGGGTCCAGGATTTTTTATCCTTTTCTTTGTAGCAATTTATTTCATGTTCTTCCGAATGGGTGGAGCTGGTGGTCCTGGTGGACAAATCTTTAACATTGGTCGTTCAAAGGCAACTTTGTTTGATGGTGATGCAAAGGTGAAAACTACTTTCAAGGATGTAGCAGGACTCGACGAAGCGAAAGAAGAAATTGAAGAAATTGTTGAGTTTTTGAAAACACCAAAGAAATTTACGGATTTAGGTGGAAAAATTCCGAAAGGAGCATTGTTGGTAGGTCCTCCAGGAACGGGTAAAACCCTTTTGGCAAGAGCTGTTGCGGGTGAAGCGGGCGTTCCGTTCTTTTCATTATCAGGTTCAGATTTTGTAGAAATGTTCGTAGGCGTAGGAGCGGCACGTGTTCGTGACTTATTCAAGCAAGCGAAAGAAAAGGCACCATGTATTATTTTTATTGACGAAATTGATGCTGTAGGTCGTTCTCGTGGACGTGGTGCAATGCCAGGTTCAAATGATGAGCGTGAAAATACCTTGAACTCTTTGTTGGTTGAAATGGATGGTTTTGGAACAGATTCTGGAATTATCATCATGGCGGCAACTAACCGTCCCGATGTATTGGATCCTGCATTATTGCGTCCAGGACGTTTTGATAGAACAATTTCGGTAGATAAACCAGATATTATTGGTCGTGAAGCAATTTTTAAGGTACACTTAAAACCGTTGAAATTAGCGGCTGATATTGACCCCAAAGAATTGTCGGCTCAAACCCCAGGTTTTGCGGGTGCTGAAATCGCCAACGTTTGTAACGAAGCGGCTTTGATTGCTGCACGTCGTAATAAAACTGCTGTTGATATGCACGATTTTCAAGAGGCAATGGACAGAGTAATTGGTGGTTTAGAGAAGAAAAATAAATTAATTTCACCCGAAGAAAAGAAAATTGTTGCCTATCACGAAGCGGGACACGCTGTGGCAGGCTGGTTCTTGGAACACGCAAATCCTTTGGTAAAAGTAACGATTGTCCCTCGTGGAGTTGCGGCTTTAGGTTATGCTCAATATTTACCAAAAGAACAATTTTTGTATCGTACTGAGCAGTTGATTGATGAAATGTGTGTAACCCTAGGAGGAAGAGTTTCAGAGGATATTATCTTTGGTAAGATTTCAACAGGAGCTCAGAATGACTTAGAACGTATCACCAAATTGGCTTATAGTATGGTGACGGTTTACGGAATGAATGATAAACTAGGGAATGTCTCATTTTATGATTCAAAGGGTGGTGATGGATATAATTTCAATAAACCTTATTCAGAACAAACTGCTCGTGAAATTGATGAAGAAGCCCGTAAAATTATCGCTTCTGCGTATGAGCGTACAAGAGCTTTACTGAGTGATAAGCAAGATAAATTGGAAATATTAGCCCAAGAATTGTTAGTAAGAGAAGTACTTTTCCAAAGTGACTTAGAGCGTTTAATTGGACCACGTCCTTTTGAACAATTAACAACTTATCAAGAATTTACTAGAAACGAAGATAAGAAAGCGGCTGAATTAGAGAAAGCGAATAAAGAAGCTGAAGAGGCTTTACCAGCGAGTTAATTACCGGAATATATTATCAAAAAGCCTTATTCAATTTAATGAATAAGGCTTTTTAATTTTAAGGTAAATAGTATTGAATTTTGATTTTCTATTACTCTCCTACATCCTATTTAAAAAATAAAATTAAGCATGGGGGTAGGCCCTTATACTTCTGGTTTTTTCGTTAAATTTTGTTAACCTTAACATAGTGGCGTTTCGATAAAGAATAATAAATAAACTCCTGTGCAACGCTGAGAAAATTCTCAAATCATATAGCTAAAAATTTTACTTCAAAAAGGCAATATTCCGTTTCAAACCCTCAAATTTTGTCCTTTTTAAAGGAGATTTTTTGAATATTTCCTTGAAAACTTCTTCTGTTATTTCTTCCCAGTCTTGATTTGTAAATTGTTGCAAATCAGGATTGAGATTAAATTGAGGCTCTTTATGCGGTTTTGAAAAGCGGTTCCACGGACAAACATCTTGGCAAATATCACAACCAAAAGCCCAATTTTTGAATTGACCACTCACATCCACAGGAATATTCTCTTTTAATTCTATGGTAAAATAACTAATACATTTTGAACCATCCACCACAAAAGGTTCAACGATTGCCTCCGTGGGGCAAGCATCTATGCAACGAGTACAAGTTCCACAGTAATCTTTAATTTCATGGTCGTAATCAAGGTCTAAGTCTATGATTAATTCGGCAATAAAAAAGAAACTTCCTTGTTTTTTATTAATAAGATTTGAATGTTTACCAACCCATCCTAAACCTCCTTTTTTTGCCCAAACTTTATCCATTACAGGGGCAGAATCCACAAATGCTCTTCCACCAACTTCACCAATTTCTTGATGAATAAAACTCAATAAATCTTTTAGTTTTTCCTTTACCACAAAGTGGTAATCAGTTCCGTAAGCGTATTTAGACAGTTTTATGTCGTCCTCGCCTTCAGGTAATTTATGTGCTGGATAGTAGTTGAAAAGTAAAGAAACTACCGATAGTGCATTGTCCACCAATAAACGAGGATCGAGGCGTTTATCGAAATGATTTTCCATATATTGCATTTTTCCGTTTCGATTAGCTTTAAGCCAATTTTCTAGCTTTGGTGCTTCTTCTTCCAGAAATCCAGCCTTTGAAATGCCACAAAAATCAAAGCCTAATTCTTGTGCTTTTTGCTTGATTTGCTGGGAGTATTTTGTTGGATTTTGCATCGTAAGAATTATGAAAAGTAGATAAATCAGCTTTAAAAAATCTTTTTAAAGCTGATTTATGTAATATTAAGGTAACTTGATAGTCTTCTCTGTCGCCAAAAGAACTAAGTAAATACACTCATTTTTACAGTATTCAACCTTACCCAAACATTAAATTTTGTAAAACACCACAAATCTACTAAATTAGAGAAACAAGTAAATTTAAAATCTATGAATTTCAGTTTCGACAATTATCAAACCGAAGGATTCTTCGATGAAATGTTTGATGAAAACGGCAATGTCCGTTTGGGTTACGAAGCCTTTAAAGAACGAGCAGAACAGTTAAAAATAGAGGAGTTTGTCCGCCGACATCAAGCAGCAGAACGCTCTTTGATGGCCATGGGAATTACCTTTAATGTGTATGCCGAGAACGAAGGTACGGAAAGAATTATGCCCGTAGATATTATTCCGAGAGTGATTGAAGCCGATGACTGGAAACGAACAGAAAAGGGATTAATTCAACGAATTACGGCTTTGAATATGTTTTTAGATGACATTTATCATGACCAAAATATTCTGAAAGATGGTATTGTTCCCCGTGAATTGATTGAAACTTCCAAAGATTTTCTTCGTCCGTGTATGGGTATTCGTCCGCCCAAAGGCATTTATATTCATATTACAGGTACGGATTTGATTCGGGGTGATGATGGTAAATTTATGGTTTTGGAGGATAATCTTCGTTGTCCATCAGGCGTTTCATATATGCTCGAAAATCGGGAATTATTGAAGCGAACTTTTCCAGAAGTGTTGGGTAAAACTCGTGTACAATCTATTTCAGATTATCCGAATAAATTGCTTCAAATGTTGCAACACATCTCAGGCAGACCAAATCCAACGGTGTGTGTACTTACCCCAGGAATTTATAATTCTGCCTATTTTGAGCATTCTTATTTAGCTCAACAAATGGGCGTTGAATTAGTAGATGCTCGTGATTTAGTGGTGCATAATGGTTACGTGAAGATGCGAACAACTAAGGGTTTTCAAATTGTGGACACGATTTACAGAAGAATTGACGATACTTTCCTTGACCCAACTGTTTTCAATCCACGGTCAATGATTGGGATTCCTGGCATTTTTGATGTTTATAAAAAAGGAAGAATTGCGTTGGCAAATGCCCCAGGAACGGGCGTGGCAGATGATAAGGTGATTTATGCGTACGTTCCTAAAATGATTAAATATTATTTGGGTGAAGATGCGATTCTTCCAAATGTGGAGACATATATCTGCGGAGAAGAAGATGATTGTAAGTATGTATTAGAAAATATTGAACATTTAGTGGTCAAAGAAGCCAACGAAGCAGGTGGTTATGGAATGCTAATTGGACCAAAATCTACTAAAGCAGAACAAGAGATTTTCAAGGCACGAATCAAGGCAAATCCAAGGAATTATATTGCCCAACCTACTATTTCATTATCAAGAGTTCCGTGTTTGATTAATGACCATGCCGAAGGTCGCCACGTGGATTTACGGCCGTATATTCTCTATGGAAATGGCGTTGAGGTGATTCCTGGGGGATTAACTCGTGTGGCTTTGCGGAAAGGTTCATTAGTCGTGAATTCTTCGCAGGGTGGTGGGTCAAAGGATACTTGGGTTTTATATTGATTTTATTGAACACGGATTTGAGGGATTAGACACGGATTTCAAATTTTATCCGTGTCTAATCC
>JANXRS010000240.1 GCA_025356745.1 Arcicella sp. | reverse complement strand
TCACTTGAACAACAAGGACATTTTTCTAATTTTGTGATACTAAGCATTTTGATTCATTGGTTTTTATGATTCGAGACCACAAAAATACAATTTATCGAATGCTTAGTTTTATCATCAACACTTTTCAAGAACTACCAATATTTTTACCATCTTTTACCATCAAAGCAACATGCCCAGGACCAATGATATTTGCGTGGGTTGCCAAAACTGTTGTGCCACCACCTTTGGTTAAATCCCGCTGTTCTTGGTCTAAATAGGGTCCAAATATAGCCGTAGATTTTCCTACTACTATCCTGTATGTACTATTTAGTCCTTTACAGCACAAGCCATTATTTGCAAAAAGAAAATAGTCGTCTTGATTTTTAATTATATAGGCTGCTTCCCAATCTGATTCTCTACCGCCCGCAATTTTCTTGATTTCACCCTTTGTTTTTCCCGAAACTGAATCAATTTCTACTACACCAATTCCACCATGAAAAGACCCGTAAGTCATGTAATATTTATGGTCAGTATCTCGAAATAATCCTGCATCAATCGCATTAAAATCGGTTTTCTTGCCAGATTTAACCACCATTCCCAAATCTTCCCAACCGTAATTTTCAGCCTGTGAATCCAATGATTTTGAACGAACCACTCCAATGGCCGAAACTGGTGAGCCAAATGAAGAACATGAATAATAAAGGTAAAAATAACCATTCATATAAATCACGTCAGGAGCCCAAAAATGCCCTTTAAAGTCCTTCAGAAGTTCCGAAATCCAAGTTGGGAATTTATCTTTTTCAAAAACAGGTTTCCCTAATTTCCAATTTTTTAAATCGCTTGAATAAACTGCCTGAATTCCATTTCCAGTTGAGAAATAAAAGTATTTGCCTTGGTCAAAATGTACTGTACTGGGGTCATGCGTACGAATTTCATCGTTTTGAGCCATGCAAGGAAACATCCCAAATACCATCAATAAGCTACCGAATAAATAAATGAATCGGCATTTTTTTTTATAAATTATACGCATCTTATTTATCTAAAATTTTGAATCTATATACAGTGAAAGATTTAGCAGGAAGCATTAAACTAATCTGTTTCTTTTTGGTATCAATAACTATTTCTTTCTCAATTGGACTAACATTCGTGGCATTTTCAAATGAATTTACCGAATTTAAATTATCATTTTGCATGACAAATGCCTTCGCTTTGGCTTCCATTTTTTTCACACCCGCCAATGAAAGTTCGTGGTTTTGAACATTTCCCGAAACATTGACTATTTTCACGATTACCTCATTACTATTTTTATCCCATGCGGCCGAAGCATAAACGCTATCTTTGCCTGCTACGGCAACCCCATTTTCTGTCAATGGAAGCACGTGCGTTCCTTTGTGATTGCTGTATAGTTTTTGAACGAAATAGTTTGGCGTTCCATAACTACGCAAATTATCAACCCAAATTAAATCGGGCGTCCATTGCCAGCCTTCAGCGTGGGCAAAAAGTGGAGCGTATGAAGCCATCTGAACTACGGCAGCATTGCGTTCTAATCCTGTCATAAAAGCGGCTTCCGACATGGCACATTGCCACGTATTTTTGTTATCAATGCTTACCGTTTTGTCACTTTGAGCCGCCCATTCTCCCGCAAAAATTTTTGAACTATTGCGGTCATAAGTATCATAACGAGAAGCATTTTCTAAAAACCATTCTGGACGACGATAATAATGTTCGTCAATAAAATCTACTTTATTTGCTCGCAGTTCTTTATCCAAAAAATCAAATCGGTCGCCACTTGGGTCAGTACCCGAACTGGCAATTATCTTGAAATTAGGGTATTTATCCTTGATAGCTTTTTGGAATACATTCAAACGTTCCACATACTGAGGTCCCCAATTTTCATTTCCAACGCCCATCATTTTTAGGTTAAATGGCTCTGGATGTCCCATCTTTGCTCTTATGCTTCCCCATTTAGAAGTAATATTTCCATTGGCAAACTCAATTAAATCAAGGGCATCCTGTACGTATGGATCCAATTGGTCAAGTTCTACTAACTCGGCAGTATTAAACTGACAAGCCATTCCACAATTTAAAATTGGTAAAGGTTCGGCTCCAATATCTTCGGATAGTTGAAAATATTCAAAGAAACCAAGACCAAACGTTTGAAAATAATCAGGAGCAGGACGATGGGAAAATTCAAGGTTCCAGCGGTTAATTATCAACTGACGGTCTTCGATGGCACCCAATGTCTTTTTCCATTGATAACGGTTTTCTAAATTAAACCCTTCCACAATACATCCCCCAGGAAAACGTACAAATCCAGGCTTTAAATCCGCTAATTTCTGAATCATATCAGCACGCATTCCACCTTTTCTGCCCTTCCAAGTATCGGTTGGAAAAAGTGAAATAATGTCTAAGTTTATTTCGCCTGTTCCTTCAAACCATACATTTAATTTACCCTTCATCACGGTTTCGGAGGAGGTCAAGTTAAATTCTATCTTCTGCCAATCGGTTGATATCGACGATAACATTTCACTGTTACCCAAACCCACCACTTTACCCGTTTCGTCTAACAGTTCAGCATGAACTTTTACCGAACCTTTTAAAATTTTAAAAAGTGAGGAAAATTCATATTTCAAATCTTTCTTAAAACCCATTCCTCTGAAACCTTCGTTAGTTAAACCAATTTCTCCTTTTTGATTGTTGTTTAACTTAACTGACAAATAATGAGGATTTACCGTATTTCCTTGACGATTTTTAACTTGAATTTGTCCTTCCACAAAAGTTCGTTGATTTACTTTCCAGCCCATTAATGGCTTAAAAAATTCAAATGAACGATTTTTAACCAATTCGGCATAAATACCGCCATCAGCTCCCATATTGATATCTTCAAAAAATACGCCCCACATGGTTGGTTGAATTTCTGAGATTTTGTTAGGAACATCAACAACCAGTTTTTTTTGAGCCATGGTACTGAATGAAATAATACAGGCTAAACTTGATAGAATAAGATATTTAATTTTCATGGTTAATCAATCGTGTTTTTAATTGGTTGGGTAATTTCATTCCTCTAATTCAGAATGACAGACTTCAAAACGTTGACATTGAGGGTTAATTATTTACAAATTACCAATCGAATTTTAGTAATGAAACGCCTTGTCGGGGTAATTGAATTTTAAGTTTTAACTCTCCATTCGTTGTTTTTACATAGCTTGGCGAAGTCAATAAAGTTAATTGACCAGCTTTTTCTAAGGCAATAATTTGTTCTTGGGTTGGGTTTTGGGGTGAACCCATTTTTTTCCAAACTTCGTATGAATTACTATTTTCCTTATCAATTCTATAATGATGAAAGTTGATATTTTTAGCAGTGAAGCCTTTCATTTTTACGTCAATTAAAGCGTCGGGAGCTGGCAGGTCATCATCATGATAATGCCATAGCATAACAGAAGCCGAATGAACATCCTTACTGGCAATGGCATCAATGTCTGCATTTTTTCCTCTAACACTTGAATCTCTAACCATCTCAAAAGTATAAGATTGATTACCTTTTACTTCCACACGTTTTCCCGTCATCATACCAAACATTCTAAAAACGTTTAAGACTGGTTTATCAATACCATTCGTAGCTAAATCACGGAAACCGTAGAAATAAGGCTGATTTTCAAATTCAAATGACCAACTTACTGCTCCCAATAAATTAACTTTATAAAAGTCAGCAAGGGCATATTTTCGGGCAAAAGAAGCAGCCGTGTAGCTTGAATACATCGTACCGTTTCGATAACCATTCTGCGGATTTGTTTTCATACCACAAGCCGCACAGCCTTCGGGGTCTGACTCCCCGATGATAATGGGAAGATTTTTTAAAGTAGGAAAAGAACTAACAATTTTGAACCCTTGGGCAATGTCTCGCAATTGCGTTCCCATATTCATTTGAACATAATTATCGACAATTTTCGGTGAGCCTTTCGCATGAAAAGAGATAAAGTCAAGCGGCGTGCCAATTTTCCCTGTTACATAATTAGTATCCGAAACGCAATGTTTCAAAAAAGTTTTCAGAAAATCTCCCGCTTTATTCCAACTCGGTCCCGTGGTTTCTGGTCCACCAATTTTTATAGTCGGCAAAACCTTTTTGGCAGCATCAACGGTATAATCATATAATTTACAATATTCCTGCACTGTTCCGCTCCAATAGCCAATGTTAGGCTCGTTCCAAAGTTCCCAATACCATGATTCTACCTCAGTTTTACCGTACCTTGCCACCGAGTGTTTTACCCATTCGCTCACCAAAGCGGCCCATTTTTTATAATCTTTGGGTGGATATGTCCAGCCTGTATAAATTTTATCGTAAGGCATTCCTGGTTGCCAGTGATGTTCATACGGTTGAGGCTTAGAGGAAAGAGCTTCGGGCATGAAACTAAATTGAGCAACAGGTTTTATGCCTCTCTGTATATATGTATCAAAAATTTTATCTAAAATTGTCCAATCATAAATCGGATTTCCTTTGGCATCTTCTGTATAAACATTCGTTGATCCCCATTTCAGATTGAGTGTATCATGTCC
>JANXRS010000193.1 GCA_025356745.1 Arcicella sp. | reverse complement strand
GTATTTATGTTAACATAAACCTAAAACCAGATTCAAATTTTCATCAATTTATTATTTCTGGCAAAATTACAGTTATAAAATTGTACTATTCATTGATTTTAAACTCAAAATTGCATTTTTAAATGCGTTCAACCTGTTTATTATTTAACTATCTATGTTTTTCAAATTTTATTCTTTTGCCATTATTATTTTCATGAAAGCGTTCATTATCATAAACCAAATTTCCATTCACAAATGTTTTTACAATTTTGCTTTTGAAGCATTGGTTTTCAAATGGGGACCATTGGCATTTATAAAGAATATTCTGTGGGGTTACAGTCCATTCATTATTTAAGTCTACTAATACTAAATCAGCAAAATAACCTTCTCGAATGTAGCCCCGTTCTTTAATTCTATAAATTTCAGCTACATGATGACTCATTTTTTCGACAATTTTTTCAACACTGATTTTGCCTTGATGAAATAATTCGAGCATTGTTGGTAAAGCATGTTGAACCAAAGGTCCACCAGAAAGGGATTTGAAATAAGTACCGCTTTTTTCTTCGAGAGTGTGAGGAGCGTGGTCTGTTGCGATAATATCAAGTCTGTCATCTAAAAGTGCAACTAATAATCCTTTTTTATCTTCTACTGTTTTAATTGCTGGATTCCATTTTATTTTAGCACCTAATCTTTCATACTCTTTATCCGAAAACCAAAGGTGATGGATACAAGCTTCAGCTGTAATTCGTTTTTCTCGAACAGGTAATTTATTCTCAAATAAATTGGCTTCAGCAAGCGTTGAAACATGAAATAGATGTAGCCGATTATTATGTTTTTTAGCAATTTCCAACACACGTTTTGTAGCAGTTAAACAAGCTTCTTCGCTTCTTATTTTTGGGTGAAATTCAAAGGAAATATCCTCACCATATCTTTTGTGGTAATGGTTTGTGTTATTTTTAATGATAGTATCATCTTCGCTATGTAATGCAACCAAAGAATGTGTACGAGAGAAAAGTTGTTCTAAAAATTCTGGATAATTTGCCAGAATGCCTTCATGATTATTAAAATATAACCCATCGTCTGTTATGCCACAAATATTTTCGTTATCGGTTTTTAATGCTTCTTCTAAATTGTTTTGATTGATTCCCATAAAAAAGGAATAGTTAGCCAATGATGTTGTGGATGCAATGGTATATTTTTCCTCCAATAACTCTTGCGTTAAAGTATTTGGAATTGTATTTGGCATTTCCATAAAAGAGGTTATTCCACCAGCTACTGCTGCCCTTGATTCAGTGTAAATACTTCCTTTATGGGTTAAACCCGGTTCACGAAAATGTACTTGATCATCAATAACTCCGGGCAATAAATAAAGTCCTTCGGCATTAATTTCAATCATTGAACAAACATCACTCAAATTGATAGATGTACCTATTTTTTCAATTCGTTCACCTGCAATTAGAATATCTGCGACGATAATATTGCCATCACTTACAATAGAAGCGTTCCGTATAACTGTTTTCATTTATTCTTTTTTTGTAGCTCTTTCCAATTTGTCATTAATGGTTTTACCCAAACCTTTATTTGGCAATCTCTCTGCTAAAATTACATCCAGTTTTTTTTGATCTAAACGATGCATTGCAGCGTATAAATTTTTAGCAGCTTCGGTAAAATCCCCAGATTTTGATAGTATTTCCTGATGAAGAATATTGTCATTTTGAACTTGACTTTTAAAAACCAACAAGCCTATTTTTTTACCTTCAAAACATTTTAGTAAATCTGAAATATCATTGGTAAGATAGGTATCAGTCATTGGTGCATAATGTCGTGAAAGCATTCCTGGTGAGTTTGGAGATTTATCATTATTGGTTGTAATACTTAATTTTCCAACAATTTTTTCTATCTCCTCTAAAGAAATTGAGCCATGTCGGTACAATACTGGTTGGTTATTTTCAAAACCAATAATAGTAGATTCTAAACCTTTTTCGCATTCCCCTCCGTCTAAAATAACGTTTAGCGACTCTCCAAAATAATTTAAAACGTGTTCTGCATTTGTTGGACTTATAGACCTAAATGGGTTTGCACTCGGTGCCACTAAAGGAAAGTCAATATTATCTAATAAAGCTAAAGTTAGTGGGTGACTTGGAACTCTTACAGCAACTGTGTTTTTTCCAGCGGTTATTAAATCTGAAATGTGATCTTGTTTTTTCAAGACCAATGTTAAAGGCCCTGGCCAAAATTCGTTAGCAAGTTTGAGCGCAATATCAGGAATATCACAAGCGATATGTTGTAAATATGTTGTCGACTTAATATGAACAATTAATGGATTATAAAATGGCCTATTTTTTAGTTCAAATATCTTTTTTATTGCTGGTTCATTATATGCATTTCCTGCTAAACCATAAACTGTTTCGGTTGGAATTGCTATCAGCTCATTTTTCAGTAGCATTTCTTTTGCTTTTCTTATATCTGTTGTGAGCATTTTTCGTTTTATGGGTTACAAAAATCACAGTACATAGGGTCTTCCGTCTGTTTGCCATTCGGAAATTCTTCTTCTTTTTTATAAGTACATTTTTGACAAGTATAGATATAACTTAAAGCGCTTCGAGTAGGAAAATTGCACAATTCACAAGGCAAGCCTTCATTGGAATCGGTTATTCCAAAGCCTGGGGTATTGCAATTTGGACATAATGTGTTTATTTTACCGGTCAGTTTTAGAGTTGCTTTTTTAATCACTTCCATGCGCATTGGATTATACATGGCTCGCATATCGGTCTCAATGAAAGCTTTTCCATATTTTGAAATAAAATCTTTAAACGTACGCTTCAGAAGTTCGTGATTTGTTATTCCCTTAATGATGTTTGTAAAATCGTATTTAGCCTTTTTAATGATCAGACCATGAGCAGGAAATTTTACCTGTTGGATAAAATCTATTAATTCTTTTTCAGTTTTAATTTCTGAACCATTAAAATTAGTTTCTGTACTTAGTTCCCTAACAATGATTTCTAAGTTATTTTTCTTGTCAATAAGGAGTAAAAACTCATCATCGGCTGGAATAAAATAAATACTGGGATGTGGACCAAAGGAACCCTCACTGGCAATAGCTAAATCGCAATTAGTTAATTCCATAGCCAAAAGACATTTTTTTCTTGCGGTTGTTATGGGGTCATCTTTTCTATCTATTTCGCCAGTGAATGTTCCAAATTCATCCGTATCTAAATTTGTTACAACAAAACATTTTACACCCAATTCTTTTTCTAAAATTGGAGCAATTACTTTTTCCTTTTCGTGTTTAGTTGCTATTAGTAAATTTCTTCCTTTGAACATTAGTCTTCTAATAATGAAATGTTTATTTCTGAACTAACCAAAAAAATTTGTTTTTAGCTTTGGCCTCCGATAAAATAGCGTGTTACTTTTCCATTTCGTTTCTTAGGGCAGGAATTCTTTTTTGTGTTTTTGCATAGTCTTTTCCAAATCGCTCTTGCGAACTCCAATTTTTTATATTGTGAAAATTGATTTTGGAAGAAAAAATACTGTTTAAAATTTCTTTAGCCTCATCAAAGCAGAAGTCACCTTAAATAAGTGTTAATTTTTCAATTGTATTCATTTTATTTTAGATTTTTCGGTGATAAATGTTTTGATGCAAAAGTCCCCGTTATTATTCCTAAGGAGGCGAATAGTTGACTATTAATAACATCTTCAGTTATGAAAGCCATTATTAGAAAGGCAATCATTAATACCAAAATAAAAATGGTCTTTATTACAATTGCATTCATTGTCATTCAATTTTAATGGTTGCTTCTACTTTTACACTATTGGTTTTTGAATTAATAGCTTTTCTTAACTCAGAAAGTTCTTTTTGCAATTGCTTTATTTTTGCTTCCCTTGTTTTGATATCCTCTTCATTACTGTGACTATTTATTTTATTCTCATGATACTTTATTTTTATGTTTATCATTTGGGCTATAAGTTCTATAGCATCGTTGGAGTTAAACGCTCCTTCAATAAGTTGTATGTTCATAATATTGTGTTTATTGTCCTTGTCCTAATGAATATCCAGCCTTACCGTCAAACGAATACAGGTTTTCTGTTTTTATGCTATCAATATTTTCATTGAGCGAATTTTTCAAAAGTTCGATGATGTTTGATTTATTTATTTCAGAATTTTCTAAGGGTTTAAAACGACATCTCCAGTGGTCGGTACAAAATGTTTCCTTGAAGCCATCTGGCCAAACTTTAATTCCTCTATTTGTAATCATGGTGAGTTTTATTCCATTACTTTCAATTCTCATTACCTTCTCTGCTAATTCGTTAGGATTTGAACCATTCCAGTGAACAAAAATATCAACACCAACTAATTCTTTTTTTGCAGCAGCTTTACGGTTGTATTTAGGTAGATTTAAAGCAGAATTATTTGCATAAGAAACAGGTTT
This sequence comes from Arcicella sp., assembly GCA_025356745.1. Taxonomy (GTDB): domain Bacteria; phylum Bacteroidota; class Bacteroidia; order Cytophagales; family Spirosomataceae; genus Arcicella. The sequence goes on along the minus strand of JANXRS010000193.1, from coordinate 5,712 downwards.
CAATACAGCTGGTTTTTGACCAAGATTATCGATTACCGTTTTGGCAAATTCTTTAGTTCCAACTTTTTGCTTACTGGTTCCTTCCTTAAAAATATCGTAAGTATGAATGCCATCTTCCAATGTTTTAAGCCAAGCATTTTGTACTTTTTCTGCTATCTCTGATTGTCCGATATGATTAAGCATCATAATGGCGCCTTGTAATAATCCCGATGGGTTGGCAACATTTTGTCCTGCTCTTCTGGGGGCAGAACCGTGTATGGCTTCAAACATTGAACACTCCTCGCCAATATTAGCTGAACCCGCTAAACCAACTGAACCAGTTATTTGTGCAGCCACATCACTCAATATATCCCCATATAAATTTGGCATTACAATTACATCAAAAATTTCTGGTGTGTCAGCCATTTTAGCTGCACCAATGTCTATTATCCAGTGTTCGTTTTCTATTTCAGGATATTCTTTGGCAATCTCATCAAACACTTGGTGAAACAAGCCATCAGTTTGTTTCATAATATTGTCTTTAGTAAAACAGGTTACTTTTTTGCGATTTTGTTGCTTGGCGTATTCAAAAGCATAACGAACTATTTTTTCGCAACCTGGTCTGCTAATTAGTTTTAAACATTGAACTACCTCGTCTGTTTGTTGGTGTTCAATTCCCGCATATAAATCCTCTTCATTTTCTCTTACAATTACAATATCCATCACAGGATGTTTAGTGCTTACAAAAGGATGCAAACTCATGCAAGGTCTTACGTTTGAGTATAAACCTAGAAATTTGCGAGTGGTAACATTTAAGCTTTTGTATCCGCCACCTTGTGGGGTTGTGATAGGAGCCTTTAGGAAAATTTTGTTTCGTCTTATTGTTTCCCACGATTCAATTGCGATTCCAGCAGTATTACCAGCTAGATACACTTTTTCGCCAACTTCAATTTCATTAATTTCGAGTTGGGCACCTGCCGCTAAGATTATTTCTAAAGTGGCGTCCATTATCTCAGGGCCAATTCCGTCTCCTTTTGCTACTGTTATTCTTGTCATATTGCTTTGTTTTAAGTTTAACGTTGCAAAATTGATAATTCTAAATCATAAATTTTTATTTATCTTTGTAATGTAAACCATAAAAATAATTTATGAACTATACATTGAATCAATTGCAGATATTTTTGAAAATCGTGCAAACACAAAGTGTTACAAAGGCTTCGGAAGAATTGCACCTTACTCAGCCAGCGGTTTCTATTCAGCTGAGAAATTTCCAAGACCAGTTTGATATACCTTTAACGGAAGTGGTTGGGAGAAAAATTTACATCACAGATTTTGGACTTGAGATTGCTGAGGCAGCTGAAAACATAATCAATCAAGTTTATGCCATAAACTATAAAACCTTAGCTTACAAGGGACAATTAACCGGGCGTTTAAAGATTTCAGTTGTATCAACAGGAAAGTATGTAATGCCGTACTTTCTATCAGAATTTATCGGGCAACATGCTGGAATAGAATTAATGATGGATGTAACCAACAAAAATAAAGTTATTGAGAGTTTAGAAAACAATGAAGTTGATTTTGCACTTGTTTCTATTTTACCAAACACCTTAAATATTGAGAAATTGGATTTACTACAAAATAAGTTGTACTTGGTAGGAAGTGCCAAAACAAAATTTAAAAAGTCTGCAAGTACACAAGAAATATTTAAAGATTTGCCTTTAATATTTAGAGAAAAAGGCTCAGGAACGAGACAAACAATGGAAAACTTTATTGGAATTAATGATATATCAGTCTTAAAAAAGATGGAGTTGACGTCTAATGAAGCTGTGAAACAAGCACTATTGGCTGGTTTGGGATATTCTATTATGCCGTTAATTGGAATTAAAAATGAATTACACAACCATGAATTACAAATTATCTCAATCAAAGGTCTTCCAATTATTTCAACTTGGAGTTTAATATGGTTAAAAGGAAAGAAACATTCTCCAGTTTCTCTATCACTTTTAAACCATTTAAAAAAAGAAAAGTCGCAAATTATAAAGGATAAATTCAGTTGGTACGAACAGTATTAACAAACGCATAAAAATGGGATGGTACCCAAAATCGTTACACTTTTTTGCATGCTATTGCTGAGAAAGGTATTGAGCTTAGCTGAGAAAGGTCTTCAAAACCAAAGCGGGCCAAATCGGAATTACAAACTTACAACTAATTGATTATCAATACCTTGAAAGCCTTGTATTCTTATAAGTAGTTTTTAGTCTACTATTTTCTAACCGTTAGTTTTTGGTAAGGTACTATCCCTATAATTATTTAAAGATAGACAACTACTGATCTCAAAGGTATATTTAATGCGTATGATCAGTCTATAAAGCTCCTCTATTTTACTTTATCAAGGCAACATATCAATATTTGGATAGTTTTTGGGTTAAAATTAAATAGGAGTAGGGTTAACTAATGAGGTTTATAGAATCAACGTATATCTATAGAAGCTCCTAATTCCGATTTGGCCCCCTTTGGCTCCAATGACCATGCTTTATCGAAACCAGGATATTTGTACGAAAAGGCAGCGTTGAGTGAGTTTTTTTTGTTCAAAATCTTCTGTCCATCGCTGGCAGTGTGCAGTTCATTAGGGTCATTTCTGTGTATTTCGGGTAAATCTAAGCCATTTTTCATCTTAATAATGGCATCGTTAGCATCTTTGAGAGCCTGTAATGACAAGTACCAATCACTTGTGTTTTGGAGCGTTGAGACTTGAATTCCTTTCGAGATATTACGCATCTTTTCTACGCCAATATTACAACCCAAAGCAATGATAGAAGCAAAAAACGTTTCGGGCGTTGGGCGTTTTCTTTCGTGGGTTTTACTTTGGTGTCCCAAGTGATGTAAAAATGGAGCGGTCTTTTCAACATCAGCCAGTAAATCTAAAATGGAAACGAATCTTGCAGGGTTGAAGTAGCTACTAATTTTACTTAAATCAGGCTTTTCTACCGCAGGAGTAGCGATGATAGGTTTGTTAGCTTTATCGAATCTTAAATGAGGGTTTAACCCCAAATTATACCCATCATTTACTTGGTGATAGAGCTGGTCTAAGTTTTCTTTCAATACCCCTACAATGTCCTCATAATCAGTCAGATGAGTCATTTCTGCATCCGTCAATAATTGCTCTTGGTTAGCTGCCCATTCTTTTTGAGGTTCTCATTACAATTGGACGAAAAGTAGCGGTTTCAACCTAAATAATTAGTTATTAGTCCTCAATTTTACTCATTTTTGAACGATAATTGTAAACCGTTCCATAGGCAATCCCCAAAGTCTTTGATATTTTGTTCATTGATACTCCCTCTCGCTGTAATTCTATGATTTTTTCTTGAAGCTCCTTGGCAATTGGTGGACGTGCAATATGTTTACCTTGTGCTTTGGCTCTTGCCATACCCGCTTTCACCCTTTGACTAATCAAAGAACTTTCAAATTGAGCCAGCGATGCCATGACATGAAATATTAATTCGCCTGTTGGTGTAGTCGTGTCAATATTTTCTTGATAAGAGATAAAATCAATTCCTAAACTTTGAAATTCTTTCAAGGCATTCACTAACGCCTGAGTTGAACGAGCAAAACGGTCATATCTCCAAACTAAGACCACATCAATTTTTCTTTTCTTAGCGGCTGTCATCATCAACTTATACTGCGTTCTGTCCTCAGTTGTTCCAGAAGCGTAGTCAATGAATTCTGTAATCACTTCAAAATTCCGAGCTTGGGCGTACCCTCGTAATTGGACCAATTGTGTTTCTGGGTCTTGTCCTTTGTCAAGGGTTGAAACTCTTGCGTATAAAGCGACTCGTTTTGTGGTATTGATCTGATTTTTCATTTATTTTGTCTATCAAAAAGGAAATCCTTTACAAAGATACTTTTTTGACCCGAAAAACACGCTTTAAACCTGTCACTTTTAGTGCTATTTTGCCGTAAATTTTTAGCGATATTTTGCGTATTTTTAGCAAAGAATTTAGCGTTAATTTTGACATACATCAGCCCAATTTTGCTGTAAATTTTTAGTAGTATTTGGGGTGTTTCTATCTATACATTTAGACTTGATTTTTATGAAACACAAGTCTAAATTTCATGGAGTAAATTCGGAGTGAATCAGCTATTCTACCCTTTCCTTTTTATTGGCAAAAGCTAATATCTGGTAGAATATTGCCTTGTTTTTTATTGAAAATATTTCTCTGATAGTTTTATTTGAATACATCATCGAATCATAGACTTTCTTAACTTCGGGAGCAATTATTTGGTATTGTTTGTTTAATCCAATAAATTTTCTTCCTCCTTGCATACCTTTTTCCTTGGCTATTCTTAACCCTTCCAAAGTGTTTTCTCTTCTTAAACTCCTTTCGGTATCAGCCAAAATACACATCAAACGATAAAATAAGTCTCCCATTGGGGTTGTGGAATCAAAAGACTCGTTCAAAGATTTTAGGTGAATTCCTCTCAATTTCAATTGTTCAATCAGTTTAATAAGTTGAACCATATCTTTTCCTAAGTTTAAGAATCTGCAAACCACAATGGTATCGCCCTTTTTTGCCAAAGTTAATAATTGCTCAAACTCAATTTGAATAAACTTTACACCCGAAACTTTATCCGTAAAGATTTTCCTGCAGCCTTCCAGACGAAGAATATCTAACTGCAAATCTATATTCTCTTCCGATGTCCAAGTCAGTGCATACCCAAATTTTATCATGGTAAATGCTTGTCAAAGTGTTTAATTTAAGGTATTCAGTTCCATCATAAATCGTTTTTACTTAACCAGTTAAATAGGTTGGATTCAGATGTACCGTAGCGTTTGGCGATAAATTTTTTAGTTGAACCATTTTTTATCAAAGCTTCAATTTCTACTTTGTAAATATCAAGTTTACTTTTACCTGCTCCTTTGGGTCTGCCGAGTTTTACCCCATTAGCTTTTTTGGTTTGCAAAGCCTCCTTGGTTCTTTTAGAAATTAAATCTCTTTCAATTTCTGCCACCATCGAAAATACCATTGCCATCACTTTACTCTGGATGGTATCATCTAATTGCCAACCTCCTTTAACCGTGTACATTTTAATTCCTTTTTGAGTAGCTATGGCAATGATTTCCATACATTCAAGCATGCTCCTACCCAAACGAGAAAATTCACTTAATAGAACTGAATCCCCTGCCGAGAGTTGATGAATGATTTCTCCGATTTTTCTTTCTCGCCAGTTTACCCTTCCCGACACTCTTTCTTCGACAAATTCAACTTTTCCCAAATTTTTATCATTGGCTAAATGCAAAATCTGGGCTTTGTTCTTTTCAAGGTCTTGGTCGATGGTGGAAACCCTTAAATAAGCAATATTTCTTGTCATAATCTTGTGATTCTATAAAAAGGTATTAAATTATATTATAATGGACTTATTCATTCTGTAATAATAGCAATATACATCGAATAATTCAGCGTTACAATACGACCATTTAAAATGGAGTATAAAAGTACATTTTATCTTAAAAATTAGTAAAATGGAAAAACGAACATCCCTCGAAAAGTATAGAATGATTGAACCCATCTTACAAAATCGAACTTCGATAAGGAGTGCATCAAAAAGTGTGGGGCAACTAATTTTTTCGCTAACTTGAAGGAGTAAAATTCCTTCAAAAATGAAAGCCAAATTAAAGAAGAAAACTCATATAGAAATTGCCAACCCTCAAAATGCAATCTATCATTTCAAAAT
>JANXRS010000166.1 GCA_025356745.1 Arcicella sp. | reverse complement strand
CTGAGAGCAAGGATAACACGATATGTAAGAAAAAGCCTATCATTCTCCCGAAAACTAAGGTACCATCATTTGGTGACTAAAATGTTCATCATTGATTACAACCAGAATTGTATATCAACACTTTTTAAATAACTACCAATAATATAAATAAATATTGAAATATTTGCCTAATTACTTACTGAATAAAACTTAAATCATTATTGCCATGAAGAAGATTATCGCTTTATCATTGATTGTTTTTTGGTTTTCTGGTAGAACAATAGCCAACCAGACGAACCCTTTTGAAAAAGACAGAGAAGAGGGGACTGCTCGTTACTATGCAGCTAACCTTAAAGGAAAATTAACATCGTTTGGAGAGAAATACGATGATTCACAATTGACAGCTTCACATTCGAGGTATCCCTTAAATACTTTACTGAAAGTTACTAATTTAGAAAATAACCTTTCGGTGCAAGTGAGGATTAATGACCATTGTAAGTGTGAAGAAGAAGGGAGAATTATTAATCTATCGAAAGAAGCTGCCTCACGATTAGGGATGATGGCAAGTGGAAAAGCGAAGGTTTATCTGGAAGTAATTGCACCAATGGCCTCAGAAAGAATGATTGATAAAGCGCTTGATAATCTTTTATCGAAAGGGCGTGAGGTGAATTCTAAAGAGGAAGGAAAAGAAATAAAAGAGCTAATTAGTATTAAATCAATCGCCCCATCCGAATCCGAATCCTTTTCAGCTAATCATACTTTTGACATTGCAGGAACAGAAAAATCGCCAAAAGGCTTCGGCGTACAAGTTACAGCACTTTCAAATCTGAATATGGTTCAGGATTTATACGATGAGTTAATAAAAATGGGCGTGAAAAAAGAAGAAATTTACGTGCAAGTAGGAGCGAAGGATACAGGAAAAATTTACCGTTTAATGTTCGGAGAATTTTACACAAAGCAGGCAGCAAATGAAAAACTAAGTTGGTTATCACAGCATGGATATAAGGGAGTGATTAGATCGCATTATAATTTGTAACCTAAGTTTTCCAATGATGTCAAAAAAGCCCACACTGTAAAGTGTGGGCTTTTTGCATTATCTACTAAATTAATAAATGTAACCTACATTTATTAATAATTACTTATTTCACTACAGGAAAAGCCGAAATTCTTAACCTTGCCGCACCCATCGGGATTAGTTCAATATTTTGTTCTTTGGTTGAAACGCTTACGGGACTGATTGGAAGAATATCACACAAACCATTTTTATCTAAAATCCATTCTGGAATAATTTTGCCTTTCGCCTTAATTAAAATGGGAACTGATGCTTGCGTAAAAGGAAAATTATCAGCTGGAAATGGTTTTTTGACTATTTCAAATTGGCTTTCCAGAGACTGGTTGTTTAAAATTAATCCGTAATTCCACATACTTGTGGGATAAATTTCGTAAGATTTCCACTTCGTTTGGTCGGCATTGGGTTGCCATTTTGAATCGCCAATGGCAGATTCTTTACTGGCCATTTCTTTATAAGATTCCTCAATTTTCAAAGAAAAAGTGAGCGGACCATAATTGATACTAACACTATTTTTATTTTTATCCCAAGTATCCTTTTTAAGTTCCATGGGAAGTGTCAATTCCACTAAATCTCCTTGTTTCCATGTTCTTTCAACTTTTGCGTAAGAACCAGCCTCGAAAGTAGTTGATTGAATTATTCCATTTATCTTTACCTTTGCCATTTTACACCAATTAGGAATTCTCAAATACAAGGGGAAATTTACATTATTTGTTGTATTTACTTCGATTCTAATATTCTCTTCAAAGGGATAATTGGTACTTTGTTTTAGGGTAACAACATTATTTTTATTACCCACTTTCAAACTTACTTCACTGCTGTTATACATCACGGCGGCAATTCCATTATCGGGTGTTGCCATCCATAAATATTCAGAATAATAAGGCCAACCCTGTGCATGATTATGTTGACAACAACGACTGCTAAAAGGATTCATCATTAAAAAAGGGCCCGAATTGTCAATTCCTGGATGATGATTTTTACTATCACTCACTACCATATTAGGGGCTGTTAAATATCGAAGAGCCTTGAAATCGGGCATTACAGCGGCTGGGTAGGTATTAAAAGCTACATTTTCACAATTATCCGCCCACATTGGGTCGGCAGTTATGCTCATTAAAATTTCATCGGATGCCATTTGTTCCACCATTCCACAAGTTTCAACTGCTTGTCGAGGGTCGTCATAACCTTTGCGAGAATTTTCATCCGACCCAAACATTCCCCCTGGTACTTGGCCGTAAAGATTACGAATTAGATAAAAATTATCGTAAGTTGCTTTTAAAGAACTACTATCTTTTGATTGCATATAATAGGTTGCGGGTTCTCTGAAACATTGGGCAACATTGACATTATGCCAGTTCGGAAGTTTATCTTTTTGTTGCCAATTAGCGGTATTTTTATGAATTTTTGTGGCAAGGTGGAGTAACCATTTTTCGCCAGTACGATTATAAAGCCAGTAAATACTGTATAAATTATCACCACCACGGCTATTTTCCCAATATATTTTTAACAATTTTTCATCTGGAACGGTGAGTTGCCATTTGAAGTATTTGGTCATAAATGGAATTACTCGATTATCATTACTATACTCGTAATAAGACTGCATCGTCCACAAAATCAGCATATTAGGCCATAAATCTTGCGAGGTAACTTTGTTTCTTTTGAGATCTTCTTCAGTTTGGGCGGGACCAAAATATCCATTTGCTCTCTGACTATCAAATACTTTATTTAACCATAATTTTGTTTCGGCAATTATTTTTTCATCCTTCAAAATATATCCTAAATTTCCGTAGCCTTTTAACCAATAGGGCACTTCTTCCCAACCGTATTCTCCTTTTCCATCGGTGCTATACCAAGCATTATTTGATTTATCTAACCACGCACAGGTTCAACGCATTTAAAAGTACAATAAAACTGCTTGGAAAAATACAAATTGAGCTTATTTTGGATAATGAAAAAAGATTCAATTTAA
>JANXRS010000165.1 GCA_025356745.1 Arcicella sp. | reverse complement strand
AAGTATTTATGTTAACATAAACCTAAAACCAGATTCAAATTTTCATCAATTTATTATTTCTGGCAAAATTACAGTTATAAAATTGTACTATTCATTGATTTTAAACTCAAAATTGCATTTTTAAATGCGTTCAACCTGTATTGACAATCAAATAATTAACTGTGAATAAAATACTAGAATTATTAATTTCTAAGTAATAACTAATCCCTAAATTGGGAATTGAAGATTGGCGTTCTTAATTTTACCAAAAACTAATCAAGCATAAAATGAGAAAGAAAATTGTTGCAGGAAACTGGAAAATGAATAAGTCGATGGACGAAGCCATGATTTTGGCATCTGAAGTTGTTCACATGGTGAAGGATGAAGTTAATTCTGACGTTCAGGTTATCATTGCACCACCTGCTTTGTATTTAACCACTTTACAAAAACATACTGAGCCTGTTGCCAACATGGGAATTGCTGCTCAGAACTGTTCAAACAAGGCTTCGGGTGCCTACACGGGCGAGATTTCCGCTTCAATGTTAAAGTCAATTGGGGTTACCCATGTGATTATTGGACACTCAGAACGTCGTCAGTATTTCAATGAAAGTAACGAACAATTAGCGGAGAAAGTGAACATTGTTTTAGAAAATGGCATGACTCCAATTTTCTGTTGCGGCGAATCTTTGGAACAACGTCAAGGTGAAGGTTTTTTTGAATTTGTGGCTTCACAACTCACAGAAGGCATTTTTCATCTTTCGTCAGAGGATTTTGGCAAGGTTGTTATTGCATACGAACCAATCTGGGCAATTGGCACGGGCTTAACGGCATCGTCTGCACAAGCACAAGAAATGCACGCTTATTTGAGAGGTCATTTAGCTTCAAAATATGGTCAAGCAATAGCTGACGAAACTTCGATTTTATACGGTGGAAGTTGTAATGAAAAGAATGCTGAAGAAATATTCTCACAACCCGATGTGGACGGAGGATTGATTGGTGGAGCATCTTTAAAATCTCGTGAATTTACAAATATTGCAAAGTCGTTTTAAGGGTTAGCTTTTATAAAAAAGTGGTTAGTAAAAAATTACTGATCACTTTTTATTTCTTCACCTCTTTAACCCCACCAATCTCATACCTCCCCAAAATCGGATAATGGTCAGACAGTTTTACATCACTAAATGTTTTAAAGTCGAGTACTTTAATGGATTCTGAACAAAACTGATTATCAATTCTCACGATTCTTGGGCTTCGATTTAAGGTAAACCCAAAGCCATTTCCTGATTCCTCAAAGGCATTTTTTAGCCTATCTCTGATACTTCCGTAGGCATTTCCGTAAGGCGTTTCATTAAAATCGCCACATAGAATTATGGGATATGGACTGTCATTAATTAATCTTTCAATGGTTTCAATTTCTACAGAATGTTGTTCAAAACCTCTTTTCAAAGATGAAATAATACCTCTTCCCTCCTTTTTTGCTTCTTCGTAGTCCTCGCCTTTCATTTCACTAACGACCTTATTTACTCTGATTCCCATGGATTGTAACTGGATATTAATAACCCTGATTGTGTCCTTTTTTCGGGCAATATCCGCCATCAAATAGCCATTGGCATTACTCCGTCCAAAAGTCTTTCCATCACGATTAATGATAGGATAAGCTGAAAAAATAATCAGGCCCATCATACCAGGATTCCACTTTTCTTTGTTGCTAATAAAATGAGGATTTTCTTTTAACATTGGAATTAAACTCTGAAAATTTTCATTGTCATCTACATTATAGAATTCCTGAAAACATTTTATATCTGCCTCATAATCAATACAATACGACATTAATTTTTCAGCTTTTTCTTTGTTATTATTATCTCCGTAAAAACCAAACACATTATAGCTAAAAACTGATAAAGAATTTGCTGCTCTTTGGGGGTCTTTAAAAACGATAGTTCGTTTGATAAAAGGATAACCCAAAGCCAAAATCAAGATAGGTAGAATGGCTCTGGCGGGGCGAATAAATAGCCACGTGAAGGCAATAATAAAGCATCCTAACATAGCAAATGGAAGGCTCATCATCACAAATCCTGCTGACCAATGGTCAAGTACAAGCGTGTAAGAGAACAAGTACGTTATCAGTGTGTAAATACATACAGGCAAACTCGTGAGCCAAAGTAAGGAAGTGGCAATTGCTTTGAACATAAATCAAAATTATAAGTAGTAGGCAAATGTAAGGATTTTCTTGATTTTATTTCCCTAATAAATTGTATCATTAAGAATTAATTCCTAATTTTGCAGTCCGTTTCAGAGAGAACTGAAAATTAAGTCTATTACATCGCTTCTGAAGCGATTTTACATAACAAAAATAACGAGTAATCATGGCTAAGGTTTGTCAATTAACAGGAAGAAAAACACAAGTAGGAAATAATGTATCACACGCTAACAACAAAACTAAGCGTAAATTTTTTCCTAATCTTCACACAAAGAAATTCTTTTTAGAGTCGGAAGGCGTTTGGGTACAATTAAAAGTATCTGGAAAAGCTATTCGTACTATCAACAAAAATGGTTTAGAAGCCTCTTTAGTTGCTGCTGCTCGCAGAGGAACTTTGACTTTGTAATCCTAAGGTCACAAAAATATTAAGAACCTTCCCAATCTTGTTGGGGAGGTTTTTTTGTGTACATTTATTACGCTGAATATAAAATTTTAACTTATGCTCTCTTTCTCCGAAAAAAATCGTTACCAAAAACATTTGTTACTTCCTCAAATTGGATTAGAAGGACAATTGAAATTGAAAAATGCCAAGGTCTTAGTGGTCGGAGCGGGAGGTTTGGGCTGTCCAGTTTTGTTGTATTTATCGGCAGCGGGTGTAGGGAAAATTGGAATTTTAGATGCTGATGTGGTAGATATTACAAATCTGCAAAGACAAGTACTTTACAAGATTGAAGACATTGGAAGCCCAAAGGCAAGCACGGCAGCTTTACATCTTGCTAAAATGAACGATACAATTGAATATGAAGCAGTTAAGCAAAATCTTCGACCTGAAAATGTTGAAACTTTCATTAAAAACTATGATATTATTGTGGATTGTACCGACAATTTTACGGCTCGATATCTCATCAATGACTACTGTGTAAAACTCAATAAACCCTCTGTTTACGGAGCAATTCATCAATTTGAGGGACAGGTTTCTGTCTTTAATTTTAAGGATGATAACGGTAATTTAGGACCTACTTATCGCTGTCTTTTTCCCGAACAACCTTCTGATTTAGAGATTCCCAATTGTGCTACGATTGGAGTTTTAGGTGTTCTGCCTGGGATATTAGGAATGTATCAAGCCAATGAAGTAATTAAGATGATTACTGGCATTGGAACAATTTTGAATGGGCAACTTTTAATGATTGATTTATTAGAAAATACTTTCCAGAAAATAAAAGTAAAACGTAAAAAAAATGCTGAAGAATTAATTTTTCCAGCGGGAGAAAAAAAACCATATTCAGTTGGTAATCAAGAATTTAAGCAAGTAATAACAGTTCAAGAACTATTCGAAAGGATAAATAAAGGGGAAGACATTTTTATTTTGGATGTCAGAAATTTGAATGAATATGAAACTTGTCGTATTCAGGGTTCCGTATTAATTCCTATGAGTAACATCCCAACCAATTTGAAGCATATTCCAAAAAATAAAACTGTTGTGGTTTACTGCCATCACGGCTTTCGGTCGGCGAGTGTGATTGAGTATTTATCTCAAAATCATGGGTTTACGAATCTACAAAACCTTACGGGAGGCATTAATGCTTGGGCTAATGAAATTGATGAGAATATGGAAGTTTATTGAAAATTAAGGTAATTCTACAAGAAAATCTGATGATTCATAAAAATCAACAAAGTGTATTTCTGACTATCAAAATATTTCAAAATTAAGTATCAAAAATGCCGATTAAAAATTATTAATTCCCAACCAGCATTTTATATTTGTTGTTAATTGAAAACTATCCTACCAAATTTCGGTAATCTTCTCTCGATTTCAAAATTACTTCATGAGCATCTACTGCACCATAAACAGCATCAATATCAACTGCCACTTTCTCTTCTCCTGGAATATTCTTATACGTTAAAAAATAATGCACCAAACGGTCAATAATTGCTTTTGGACAATCAGAAATGTCCGTCCAACTACCATACATTGAATCTCCCTTAAGAACCGCAATAATTTTGTCGTCTGCTTCGCCTTTATCAATCATTCGGATGCCACCAATAGGAATTGCTTGACAAATAATATCGCCATGTGTAATGGTTCTTTCTGAAAGTACTAAAATATCAAGTGGGTCACCATCACCGCTTTCGATTTCTTTCCCAGATTTTTTACGGGCCAAATCAGCCGTTTCTTCACCACAATAAGTTTGTGGAACAAAACCATATAGTGCAGGAACAATATTTGAAAATTTCTGAGGACGGTCAATTTTTAAATAGCCAGTTTCCTTATCAATTTCATATTTAACAGTATCAGTTGGCACAATTTCAATGAATGCCGTAACAATTTTAGGCATCTGGTCTCCTATTTGGATTCCGTGCCACGGATGAGCTTTATAAAAATTTCTTTGCATTTTCTTAGTATTCTCGAACTTTAGTCTCTGAATATTAGGTTGATTTGTTAATAAAAAATCTTGTAATACTTCAATTAATATTTGTTATACATCAAAGTAAAGGCAAATATACTTGAAATTATACAATTTTTAATACCCATTTACTAAAAATGTAACCTCAATTGAAACTTAACCTCAGACCGATGCGAAAGTGGAATTTCTTCTAAACCCGAACTAAAAATACCTCCATTAAACAAATCTGTCCTTGCCCAACGTACCCACACATCTACGTTTCGAGTAAGTTTGTATTGTACCATTAAATAATGCCTAATTCCATGTTGATAATAAGCGGGAAATGTGAAGGCGTAAAGAACATCTTGTTCATAAAAATACTGCCGATTATCATAATCATCGGTTTTGAAAAATGCTAAACGGCTCGAAAATGATAGCTTCCCTAAGTCAGCATTAACATCTTGGGCTATGGCAAAACCTTGCGTAAGATCCTGACCATCAAATCTGTAAGTACTATAAGATGCTCTAGTTTGAATATTCCAAATCTTTGAAATTTTGTAATCTAAGTTAGCAATAAATACTCGCCGAGTTCTATTGCGAATCACCGTAACTTCACGAGTTTTCTCAGTTTTTTTGTCAACATAAGTTTCTGTAATTTTAGTATTTTCTTCCTTATTTTCTTGCCTAAATTGAAAAAAAACTTGTAGGGTTTTGCTCGGTTGGTACGTTATCCTGCCTAAATAATCAAAACCAGAAGTCGGTTGTTTATCTACTAAATACCGATACCAAGGGAATTGAAAATAGTCAAAATATCCTGCCACCGACCATGTTTTTGTCAATGCGTGTTTTACGCCTAAATATAAACCAGTCTCGTTGATATTTCTTGAATTTTCAGAGAATCCATTGGCATAAAAACTGTGAAAATCACGATCATATTTTCGAAATAAAACAGAGAAATCTGTACGTTTCCCAAGACTTCCCAACACGCCCGAAACTGCCCCAATTCCTCCACTTACGGAACGAGCAATTTCTCCAAAAAAGTTAAGATTTTGATAATTATAACTGTAATGTAAACCCATTAATAAGTTTTCTGTCCCCGAAAACTCATACAAATTATAAACCTTTTCCGCCTTCTGAATGGGTTTTTCAAAGTTTGTCTTTAGAGCCGTAAATCCTATCTGAAGCGTATTCTCTTTGTTTTTATACGTAATATTAGTACCAATATTTTCTTCTGTCAAAATACTTTGGTCAGCAATTTCTGAAAGGGTTCTGTGCAATCCAGAGGTTAGTAAAGAAGAGGCATATTCTAAATTAGTTGCTTTATCTTGCACCAAATTTGCATCCCTTTTTATCCTTGAATAAAAGCCAATAATATCAAATTTTCCTAATTGATAAGTAGCTGCAATACCTCTAAAAAAGTTATTTTCTAAGGTGGAGGTATAAGGTCGAACTCCCAACTGATTTCTACGAGTTGTCAACACCGTTTCAGAACCTTTTCCAATATAAAATCCTGCCGATGAAACTAATCCTTGCCCTAATTGGAGCTGATAATCTCCTAGAGTAATATTTTTCCAATGACCTTTATTTTGAAATTGAATATGAAACGATTTAAAATCAGTCAGTTGACTCTCTCCTTCATCTTTTTCAATCGTAAAACCTAAACTAAAATCCTTTTGAGAATACATTTTATAACGAGCATATAACTTAAAAGGAGAGCCTTCATACCGAACTTTACTCCGTGAATCAGGTTCAGTAAATCCTTTTTTTGTTTCTAAAATTTGGGCATAACGCAATAATAAATATTGGTTAGAACCACCAAATCCATCCGTTAAAGTACCAAAAGAAAGTCCGTCAGGTTTAACGGCAACGAAGGGAATAAGTTTATAGATTGTTCGTAAATCAAAATCTGTAACAGCCTGTAACTCATAGATAGACAGTAGATTACCTACCTTTTGGCGATAGCTAAAAAAAGAATTTAGTTGCTTTTCTGAAAGAATATAAACAGATGCTAATTGTTCACGAGTAACTTTATTGAGGTCAATTGGATTGAGATAATTTTGATAAAGTGATTCAAATAAATCCTCATTCACACCTCCATCAGGATTACCAACAATATCTTGAATAAAATTTCTGATATTGATTTCTTTGCGGGGATATTCTTGGGCGTATGTGTTAAAAGAACACACCGATAAATAGAGTAGAAGTAGTTTTTTCATAAATATTAATAATAGGGGTTAAAACAAAAAAGCTCATTTTTTCAAATGAGCTTAAATTTATGAAATATTTTTTAATTTTCTATATTCTCTACTTAAACTTCCGTCCAACAACTTCTAAGAAATCATTAGCTTCTTCGGCTGCCATTACCCAGTTATATTTTGGAGCTAATGCCTTGTTCATCAAGTTTTTAGCTTCCACAAAATTTAAACAATTATCCAAATCTTCCACAGCTTTATTGTAAGCAATAATATCCCCTTCAAATAATCTACCGATAAAAATAAATTTTTGATTCAGACTAACTCCATCCACAATACTCTTTATCGGGCGACTGAAAGCTAAGTCAGAAAGTGGTGTTTGATTACCTTTCGCCTCATTTTTCAATAAATCATTTACCGTTGGCAAATCATCCGTAAAGGTGTCATTTAAGCGGTCAAAACCATGCAGTTTTATGCCATGACTCGTTGTTGCTTCTTGGACGAATTTGACTTGAACTTGAGCAACTGTTGGAAGAGGAGCATCTTCATCGTCTAAGGCTTCCTCATCGTGTTCAATATCAAAAAATGATTGTGACATTTTCATCGTCACTGAATCTTCAACAACCTTTTTTACGATTGATTTTACAAAATCATCTTTTCGTAAAGGCACAGTTGCCGATAACATTTCTAAATATTTATCTGGATTTTCAAAATCACTTTTTTCATTAATATCATTCAACCAATTCAATGCGGTAGTTACATAAGTTTTCTCTTCATCACCCAGTTTTTCGGTTAAAGCCTTTGATACTTGCCCGTTAATTTTGGTATATTTTATTAATTGAGCCAAACGTTGTTTTGTCAAGGTAAAGTCAGGTGATTCACGCACAAAATCATCAAAATACTTATTTGGGTCTAATAAAAGAACAAGTGTTCTCTTTACTGCCCTTGATAATATGGGTTCAAAATCTTCCCTTTTAACCATGATATGTCGAGAAGTGATGTTCATAAAAGCCTTTAACCCAACTTTTACTTCCTCGCTTTCAAAATTAAAATATGGGCTTTTAAATACCTCAGTATCAGTCTTCCAACGTTCAAAAAGGTCGCTTACCACAAACATATTCACTTGGGCAACATTACTTAATTTTAGTATTTGCTGACCATTTATTGTAGTAATTCTATTAAAAAAATCATCACATACTTTTTTGGCGTACTGATGTCCGTAACTTTCGATTGCTGACAAATCTAACTTCATGCTTTCTGACAGGGGATTTTTAAACTTTTTATATTTTTTGGCAGTACAAAACAGTCTGAATTCAAATTTACATTTTTTAACAGAGAGAACGCAAAAACTAAACCAAAGATTTTGGGAGAGAGGGGAAATAATTTTTTTGCGGATAAAATGGAAGCCTTTGCACAAAGCAAAGGCTTCAGTAATGTATGGGTAGGAAATAATATCTTAGCTCAACTCCATCCTATCACAAGCCTTCATTGCCGCAGTTTGTTCGGCTTTCTTCTTGGAATATCCTTGCCCAATTGAAAACTCTTCTTCGGCGACATAAATAGTTGCAGTGAATTCTTTATTGTGCTTCGCTCCTTCTTCAATAATATCAAAACGAATAGATTTACCTTCTTTCTGAGCCCACTCAATGATTAGGGATTTAAAGTTGGGGTTATTCGACACAACCGTATCAATGTCAAAGTGTTGTGTCAAAATTTTCTTAATAATAAATGAGCGGGTAAATCGAAAACCTTTGTCTAAATAAATCGCTCCCATGAGTGCCTCGAAAGCGTCACCATACATGGATGTACGGGTGAGAACGGTTTTACGGTTTCCGTCATACTCCACCAATTTATCAATTCCCATCTTACGAGCAACCACATTGAGCGATTCACGGCTTACCATTCTTGAGCGGATTTCAGTTAAGAATCCTTCGTCTTTAAACGGGAACTTCTTAAATAAATATTCTGCCGTAATCATTCCCAAGACTGCATCTCCCAAAAATTCAAGGCGTTCATTTGACTCCCTATAACTTTTAGAAACAGTTTCTTTCGATACCGAGGCGTGCATAAAAGCCAAACGATATAAAGTCAAATTTGAGGGATTCTCGCCTATTATGTGTTCGATAGCATTTTTCAGCTTTTTATCTTTGGGGTCGCTGGAAAAAAAATCAAGAATGGGTGAAAGCATATATTTTATTTTAGGTGTTAGGGTTTGGGGTTAGCGATTAGGAACTTAAATGTCGTTTCCTAACTCCTAACACCTAATCCCTAATCCCTATATTATTTTCCTAAAAATTACAGTAGCATTATGTCCTCCAAAACCGAAACCATTACTCAATGCAACCTTGATTTCACGAGGTTGAGCGGTATTTAGTGTCAAATTCAGAGCATTATCAACTTCTGGGTCATCAGTAAAGTGATTAATAGTTGGAGGCACTAAATTATGTTGCATCGCTAAAATACAAGCAACAGCTTCAACCGCACCCGCACCGCCCAACAAGTGTCCAGTCATTGATTTCGTTGAACTAATATTCATTTTGTAAGCATGGTCACCAAAACAATCAATAATAGCTTTTAATTCCTGTGGGTCGCCCAAAGGTGTTGAAGTACCATGAGTATTAATATAATCTACTTCTTCTGGTTTAATTCCTGCATCATCCAAAGCATCTTGCATAGACAATAAAGCACCTAATCCGTCTGGATGTGGAGCAGTTATGTGGTAAGCATCCGAAGAAAAACCACCTCCGATTAACTCACAATATATTTTTGCACCACGAGCTTTGGCATATTCGTATTCTTCTAAAATTAAAGCTCCTGCTCCTTCTCCTACCACAAAACCATCACGGTCTTTATCATAAGGACGTGATGCCGTTTTTGGATCATCGTTCCGTTCCGACATCGCACGCATAGCAGTAAATCCACCCACACTAGCAATTGTGACGGCGGCTTCCGAACCACCCGTTACGCAAATATTAATTCTGCCTAAACGGATATAATTGAAAGCATCAATGATGGCGTTATTTGCCGAAGAACAAGCCGAGACAGTGGCATAATTTGGTCCACGAAATCCATGACGGATTGAGATATTTCCCGAAGCTGAATCCGCAATCATTTTTGGAATGAAAAAGGGGTTAAACTTAGGATTACCTTCTGTTTTTGCAAAATAAAGTACTTCATCTTCAAAGGTTTTTAATCCTCCGATGCCCGAACCCCAAATTACTCCAACTTTATTTTTATCAATTGTTTCCAAATCAAGTCCCGAATCAATAAGGGCTTCATCAGAAGCAACAATGCCGTATTGCGTGAATTGATCCATTCTACGAGCATCTTTTAATGGAATAAATTGGGTAATGTCAAAATTTTTCAACTCACAAGCAAAACGAGTACGGAACTTTTCAGCATCAAATTTTGTGATAAAGTCACAACCACTTATGCCATTTTTTAACCCTTCCCAATATTCAGGAACGGTGTTTCCGATTGGAGTCAAAGCACCAATACCTGTAACAACAACTCTTTTAAAACTCTTCATGTTTTAGCAAATCTCGGTTATAGTGAAAGACAAACTTTTTCAAATTTGAACAAATTAATCTGAAAATCAATAAAAATGTGCTAATCTGTCATAAAAAAATCGTTCAAGAAGAACCATCATTTTATTTTCAAATTAGCACATAAAGAAGTTCAATTACTTAGCGTTTTCTTCAAGATATGTAATTGCCTGCCCAACTGTTTGGATATTTTCAGCTTGATCATCTGGAATAGAAACGTTGAATTCCTTTTCAAATTCCATGATTAGTTCTACTGTATCCAATGAGTCTGCACCCAAGTCATTTGTGAATGAAGCCTCTGTAGTAACTTCTGCTGCATCAACGCCTAATTTTTCGACGATAATACTTTTTACTTTTTCTGCAATGTCTGCCATTTTAAGAACGAATTTTGGTTAGAAAAACGGTGCAAAGATGATGATAAAAATTTGATTATCAAACAATTTTTCTACAACCGTATTACTATGAAAAGATTTGTGTTAATTATTATAAAAATTTTACTAAAAACATAAGGAAGCTGCTCCTAAAAGTCCTGCATCGTTGCCCAAAGTTGCCCTTGTGATGTTCAATCCATCAGCGTGATATTTGGTAAGCCAAAAAGCAAATTTTTCCTTCATAGCTGGCACAATATAATCAAATGAAGCAGAAAGTCCTCCTCCTACTAAAATATGATTAATGTCAAGAATAGCCACTAGATGACAGAGGTTTTCACCCAATAACTCTCCTACTCTTACAAAAATTTGGAGTGCTAATTTGTCTCCTTCCGAAGCTGCAGCCACTAATCCTGTTGTACTAATTGTCTCATCATTAGGCAATTGAGTTACACCTATATAAGATTTACGCATGGCATTTGCCATATCTAATAACTCATTTTTACCAATATTTCGCTCTAATACTTTTCCATTGGCTGAAGGTGTATGTCCAGGTTCCATCGCATTACCACGTCCGCCTGTGAAGACTTTTTTGCCGATAATTGCGGCACCACCTACGCCCGTTCCTAAAGTTATGAAAATATAACTTTCTTGAATACGTTCTTCGCCAAAATAAAATTCGCCTAAAGCAGCGGCATTAGCATCATTTTCTAAATAAAATTCAACGGTTGGGAAACGTTTTTTCAGAATATCAACCATGGGAACGTTATTCAATTCTGGAATAGCCGTAATTTCAATGGGTGTTGTTCTGGCTAAATTAATCATACCTGGCAATCCAATTCCGACTTTATTAATTTCCTTATTGTCAATGAGTTGCAAAGAAATTGCTTCTCCCAAACGTTCCTCAAAATGCCCTGATTTACGCCAACTTACGGTGTCGTGACTATAAAAATTCGAGATTTGTCCAGTCTCAGAATTTACGACCCCCATTTTGACGTTCGTTCCGCCAATATCAATACCTAAATACTCAGTTGCCATTAAATTATCTGTTATTTTTTTAATTGTGGGTTATAAGGTTTCAAGAATTCAAAATTAGCATATATTTTTCAAAAAATCACAGTTTATATTGAACCTTTCTAAAATCATCTGACACTTTCATGCTTCCCTCCCAATCCCGCACTTTTGAGTTGTTCAACGATTTCAAAGACGGCTGGACAAACCTGTGTATTTTCTAAAGTCAGAGGTAAAATCCCTGCTATATTTTTTCTATCTGTATGCGGATATTCTCGACAGGCTTTTGGGCGATGGTCATAAATAGAACAATAATTATCAGAACCTAAAAATGTACAAGGCGTTGAATTTAGGACATAATCTTGATCTGAATCAAGATGCAAATGTTGCTTTACGAGGTCTGCGGGGCGAATTCTAAGGTGCTTTGCGATTCTATCAATATCAATATCTTTGAAAATTGGACTTGTTGTTTTGCAACAATTAGCACATTTTAAACAATCTATTTCGTCAAAAACTTCTTCATGTTTTACGTGAAATTCTTGGTCTAAATTCTTGAGTTTCTTATTTTTGAGACGGTCAAAGAATTTTTTATTTTCTGTAAATTTCAGTCTATTTTGTTTGTGAAATTCGTTAATGGTTTCTTCTGTATAAATCATGGAATGATGTTTGATGATTCAAAATTACAGAATAATGAACTCAATTCACGAGATTTCAATTTGTTTGTATAAAATTTACCCGATAAAAGTATACGCAAATCATAAACAGTCCAGTAACATTACTTTTGATATTAATCACCTTTATTTTCTCCCATCAAGGCTAATAGCATAAGAATTGTTTCAATAAATATGCTTTCAACAGAGGAGTTTTTTTGAATTATAAAATATGTTATTGCTTAATTTTTTAGGATTTTTGCGTGGTTTTAGTCGCATTTACTGTTCAATTTATACGCCATATATGCTTTTTTTTCTTAGGAGTTTAATCAGAAGCATTATAAAGATGATAAATATATTGGTAGTTATTTAAAAAGTGTTGATATACAATTCTGGTTGTAATCAATGATGAACATTTTAGTCACCAAATGATGGTACCTTAGTTTTCGGGAGAATGATAGGCTTTTTCTTACATATCGTGTTATCCTTGCTCTCAG
>JANXRS010000163.1 GCA_025356745.1 Arcicella sp. | reverse complement strand
CTGAGAGCAAGGATAACACGATATGTAAGAAAAAGCCTATCATTCTCCCGAAAACTAAGGTACCATCATTTGGTGACTAAAATGTTCATCATTGATTACAACCAGAATTGTATATCAACACTTTTTAAATAACTACCTTTTCTTTTTTTGAAAACGAAATATTTACTTAAACTCCGTTTAATTTTTGAGTTAATTCTATGAAGAGATTCCCAGTATTTTTTCTTTTGCTTTTTTGTGCTTGTCAACCTGAAAAAGAAAAACTCTTTACAGCCATGTCATCTGCCGAAACGGGAATTACTTTTCAAAATACAGTTATTGAAAATGATTCTTTCAACCTAATTGATTACTATTATGTCTATAATGGTGGCGGTGTTGCTGTTGGAGATATTAACAATGATGGTTTTACTGATGTATATTTCACGGGGAATCAAGTAGCTGATAAATTGTATTTGAATACGGGAAATTTTGAAAAATCAACGTTTAAATTTGAAGATATTACCGAAAAAGCGGGCATCAAAAAAGTAGGTTGGAGTACTGGCGTAACAATGGCGGATGTAAATGGAGATGGACTTTTAGATATCTACGTTTGCAAATCAGGGAATTATCCATCTTCTCAAAGAGCTAATCAATTATACATCAATCATTCCAACGAAGGGAAAATTAGTTTCATAGAATCGGCAAAAGAATATGGTTTGGCCGATACAACTTTCAGTAATCAAGCCGCTTTTTTTGATTTTGATAAGGATAATGATTTAGATTTATTTCTTATCACAAGTACAAATTCCACCCGAAATCCCAATGCTTTAGTTGCTCCCATCAAAGATGGAAGTGGTTTGTCTGCTGATAAACTTTTTCAAAATAACGGGAACGGTACTTTTACAGATATTTCTCGAAAAGCTGGCATCCTACACGATGGCATGAGCTTAGGTTTATCCATTACCGACATCAACGAAGACGGTTGGGAGGATATTTTTGTAGGCAATGATTTTCTTGCCAATGATTTACTCTACATCAATAATCACGATGGTACTTTCACAGAATCTGCTAAAGAATGCTTTGGGCATCACAGTCAGTTTTCGATGGGGAGTGATATAGCTGATTTTAACAATGATGGAAAGTTTGATATAATATCGGTTGATATGCTTCCAGCCGATAATGAACAGCGAAAAAAAATGGCAGGACCAGCCAATTACGTACAGTATGAACAAAGTATTGCCTTGGGTTATCATCCTCAATTTATGCGAAATATGTTGCATTTGAATGTTGGAAAAACACCTGATGGTAAAGTGCATTTTTCTGAAATTGGTCAATTGGCGGGAGTTCATAGCACCGATTGGAGTTGGTCGCCATTATTTGCCGATTTTGATAATGATGGCAAAAAAGATTTATTCATCAGCAATGGTTATTTGCGAGATATTACCGATTTAGATTTTGTAAGTTATAATACAGAAATGGCTCAAGCAAGTACATCCAAAAAGGAGATGGATAATCTGATGAAAAAAGGAGCTTTGAAGATGAATACCCTTAAAAAAGTAAATTACTTGTTTCACAACAATGGCGATTTGACTTTTAAAGATATTTCTGACGATGCTTTTGGCGATTTGTCTTCGCTTTCAAATGGTGCGGCTTATGCCGATTTTGACAATGACGGCGATTTAGACTTAGTCGTGAATAACATCAACCAAGAAGCTTTTTTATTAAAAAATAATACTCCTTCAAAAGCATTTTTAAAACTAAAACTTCAAGGTTCATCACAAAATACTTTTGGTTTAGGAAGTGATGTTACAGTTTTTCAACAAGGAAAATTGCAGAAAATTCATCAATCTGTCACCAAAGGTTTTCAGTCTTCCAGTGATTTTTTGATTCATTTTGGTTTGGGCGAAAATCCTAATATTGACTCAATACAAGTACTTTGGTCGGATGGTAAATCGCAGACAGTCCAAAATATAAAAAGTAATCAAACGCTGATTTTAGTGTATAAAAATGCCAAAGCAAAAGTTATATCAAAACAAAATTCTTCAAGAATTTTTACAGATGAATCGGATATTTTGAAAGACTACGTTCATCAAGAAGAACCGTACATGGACTATAACCAGGAAACTTTATTGATGCACAAACTTTCTCAGCAAGGTCCCAAAATGGCTTCTGGCGATGTGAATGGCGATGGCTTAGAAGATTTTTTTGTAGGAGGTTCTTACTTACATGAAGGAAAAATTTTCATTCAAAAACCAAACGGAAAGTTTCATCAAGCGAGTTTAACGAAAGAAAATCAGAAAAAAAATGAAGAGGATGTAGGCGTTTTATTATTTGATGCTGATAACGATAAAGATTTGGATTTGTATATTGTCAGCGGTTCAAATGAGTATTTTGATGGTTCAGAATATTATCAAGATAGATTGTATTTGAACGATGGGAAAGGAAAATTTTCGTTGACAAATAATCACTTGCCCAACATTAGTCATAGTGGTTCTTGCGCCGTAGCGATTGATTTTGACCATGATGGAGATTTAGATTTATTCAGAGGTGGAAGACTTACACCTTTGCAATATCCCAAATCTGGCGAAAGCTATTTGTTAAGAAATGAAGGCGGATATTTCAAAAATGTCACCGAAAGTTTTGCTCCCAATTTGAAAACAATTGGAATGGTTACTTCGGCAGTTTGGGCTGATGTTAACCATGATTCTTGGGCAGACTTAATAGTCGTCGGCGAATGTATGCCCATTACTTTATTTCAAAATAAACAAGGAAAATTAGTAAAAACGAACACTTTTCCAATATCAAATGGTTTGTGGAATTGTATCAAAGCCGCTGATTTTGACAAAGATGGTGACGTAGATTTTGTAGTAGGAAACATCGGAGAAAATAATCGCTATCATTTTTCAAGTACCAAACCGCTAACGATTTATGGGGCAGATTATGACAATAACGGTCGTTGGGATGCAATTCCTTCCTATTTTTTGAAAGGAATCGAATATCCAATTCCATCCAGAGACGAGCTTGTTCGGCAAATTCCTTCATTTAAAGCGAAATTTAATAACTATTCACTTTATGCCAAAGCGACAATGGCAGAGGTGCTTTCGGAAGAACAACGAAAAAGTGCAACAATTACAAAAGTGTTTCTTCAAGAGAGCTATTATATTGAAAATCTGGGAAATCAACAGTTTAAATTAAAAGCTTTGCCCAAAGAGTCACAATGGTCTTTGATCCAAGATATATTGATTGATGATTTTAATGAAGATGGAAATTTAGACGTGATTTTAATAGGAAATGATTACGGAGTAGAACCTGTTGCTGGGCGATATAATGCTTCGTATGGAACGGTTTTGAAAGGAAATGGCAAAGGGATTTTTAAAGTTTTGGACTTAGAAAAAACTGGTTTTTGCGCTGATGGTGATTGTAGAAGTATCATTTCTATTCGTAATTCGGCTACTAAAAAGTCGGTGATTGTCTCTCGAAATGCTAATTTTTTAAAAGTGTTGAGTTTTGGGAATAGACTTTCAAGATGAAAATAAATTTATTTTTTTAAGAATTTATAATCATAATATTATCTATTAAATTCAAAAGAAATACTATGGTTTTGACTTTTTGAAATGAGTTATTTTGTATAAATATTTTATCCATCAAAAGACATATTTTAAAGAAATGTATAAAAGACAATTATCTATTAGCTTATTCCTGATAGGAATTCTATTGAATTTTTCGTCGGTCATTTTTGCCCAACAAAAAATCTCATTGGCAGGAACTTGGGAGCTAAAACTCGATCCACAAGATAAAGGACTTCGTGAACATTGGTGGGCAGTGCCTTACTCAGATAAAGTAAAATTACCTGGTTCATTAACCGAAAATGGTAAAGGTGACGACATCACTTTACAAACTCCATGGACGGGCGATGTGATTGATAGTAGTTATTATTTTTCTGAAAAATATGCTAAATATCGTCAAAATGACATAAAAATACCTTTTTGGTTGAAGTCAACGAAGTATTTTGCCGCACCTGCTTGGTATAAAAGAACAATTAATGTCCCTGAAAATTGGGTTAAGAAAAAAGTGATCTTGAACTTGGAACGTTGCCATTGGGAGACGAGTGTTTTTGTAAATGGAGCATTTTGTGGTACTCAGAATAGTTTGGTTACGGCACATCAATATGATATTACGGGTCTTTTGAAAGAGAAAAATAATGATATTGTTGTTCGAGTAGATAACAGAATTAAAATCTATATCGGACCTAATTCATCAAGTATTACTGAACACACACAAACCAATTGGAATGGAATAGTTGGGGATATTTCTTTAGAAGCAAAAGCTTTGACCAATATTGAGGATATTCAGATTTTTCCCCATCTTTCCTCTTCCTCTTTAAAGATTTCTTTAGGCTTGAATCAACTAAGAAAACAATCTTTTAAAGGGAAAGTTATTTACCAAGTGCAAAGCCTACAAGGTAATAAAACACTTTTGCCAATTCAAGAAGAACCCGTTAGTTTTTCAACTGAAAAAACTAACCTTAGTGCTACTTATCATATTTCAAATCCAGAGCTTTGGGATGAATTTTCTCCTAACTTATACCAACTAAAAACGCAATTACTGGATGAAAATGGAACGTTGGTTTCAGAAAAAGTATCGACATTCGGAATGAGAGAAATTTCAACAGTTGGTTCAAGAATTACCATGAATAGTCGCCCAATTTTCTTGCGTGGGGATGTTGATTGTGCAGGTTTTCCACTGACTGGTTATCCTTCTACCGAGCGTTCTTATTGGAATAAAATTTTTACAACCATCAAAAGTTACGGACTTAATCATTTACGTTTCCACTCTTGGTGTCCGCCAGAGGTTGCTTTTCAGGTTGCCGATAGTTTGGGGGTATATTTATATGTAGAAAGTCCACTTTGGGCAAATCAGGGAAGTGCGGTTGGAACTGGCGGTTTGGTAGATGATTTTATTTACAAAGAATCAGAACGCATTTTGAAAAACTATGGCAATCATCCATCTTTTTGCATGATGTCGTATGGCAATGAACCTGCGGGCATTAATCAAAATGAATTTCTTGGAAAATGGGTAGAACATTTCAAACAAAAAGATACTCGTCGTATATATACCAGCGGTGCAGGTTGGCCAATTCTACCTGAAAATCAATTTAATATTAGTCCAGATGCTCGTATTCAACGCTGGGGAGAAGAATTAAACAGCGTTCTTAATAAAGAAAAACCTAATACAACTTACGATTGGCGATTAATATCTGGAAAAACGGCGAATCAACCTTATATCAGTCACGAAATCGGGCAATGGTGTGCGTACCCAAACTTTAAGGAAATATCGAAATACACTGGTGTCTTAAAGGCTACAAATTTTGAGATTTTTAAAGAAACCTTGGAAGCCAAAGGCATGGGCAATCAAGCGGAAGATTTTCTGTATTCTTCTGGACGTTTGCAAACACTTTGTTATAAAGCCGACATTGAAGCTGCTTTACGTACGCCTGGTTTTGGTGGTTTTCAGTTGTTGGGTTTGCACGATTTCCCTGGACAAGGTACGGCTTTAGTCGGAGCTTTAGATGCTTTTTGGGAATCAAAAGGCTACACCTCACCAGAAGAATATCGCTCTTTTTGTAATACTACTGTTTTGTTAGCCCGTTTTCCATCTTTGATTTATACTAATCAAGAAAATATGGAAGCAACTTTGGAGATTGCTCATTTTGGAGCAAAAGCTCTAGAAAATGCTAAAATTATCTGGCAGATTGTGGATGAATCGGGCAAAGTACAGCGAAAAGGGTTTTTCATCAAAGAGCAAGTCAATATAGATAACGTACAAATGGTTGGTAATCTAAAAGAATCATTGTCAGCTTTTACGAAAGCTCAAAAATTAGTATTGAAAGTAAGTCTTGAAGGCACAGATTTTAAAAATAGTTGGGATTTATGGGTTTATCCTTCCAAACTTGCAATGGAATCTGCCACTGGAAATGTTGTAATTGCTGAATCATTGAATCCTGCGATAATACAACAATTAGAAGTTGGGAGAACGGTTTTATTATTGCCTTATAGCCACGTAAAAAAAGGAAAAGGAGCAGAAGTAAAAGTTGGTTTTTCAAGTATTTTCTGGAATACAGCGTGGACAAGGGGACAAGGCCCACATACTTTAGGAATTACGTGTAATCCCCAAAATCCAATTTTCAACTTTTTCCCTACCGAATCATTTAGCAATTATCAATGGCATGATATTATGAGCCACTCGCAAGCGATAATACTGGATGAGTTTCCAACGTCTTTAAAAGCGAGTATTCAACCTATTGATACTTGGTTTGAAAACCGTAGACTTTCTTTGGCTTTTGAAGCAAAAGTAGGAAAAGGGAAATTGATGGTTTGTAGCATTGATTTAACCAATAATATCGACCAACGCCCTGCTACCCGTCAATTAAAATATAGTTTGTTAAAATACTTAAATAGCAAAGCATTTAACCCAACCCAACAGATGGAAATTGTTGCTTTGCAAGGATTGTTCGAAAGTAGTAAGTGATTCTTTTGCCTTATTTTAAATAAAAATTTTACCGCTTATTATCGTGTTTTGGGAAAACCTTGTTTACTACTGGACATACAGGGCAAAAAATGGTTAACAAACTGGTTAGACTTCCGTAACTTGTTTGCTACCAAACAAAAACCAAGTTATCGTGAAGTCCAATCCAGTTGTATGCCAATTTAGTGAGTATTTTTTAGATTTT
>JANXRS010000157.1 GCA_025356745.1 Arcicella sp. | reverse complement strand
TAACTTGTTATACAATGGCTCTTCCATTTTTGAAAAATACTTTGACGAGCAACTTATTGTATTCAGCTGTGATGTTTGGCGTTTATGAATATGCTAAAACTCAGGTGAAAGAATTAACGGTTGTGCGTGCATAAAGAAAATATAATTTCGATAAGAAGCCTGTGAATTGTAAAAGTGGATAGATAATATTTAAACCTACAAAAATTATGCTTCTTCAATCAAAAATCCTTTGGTGGCTATTTAATCTAAAAGCTGCTTCAACTAATTGTATGCCCGAAGCCAGAATAGCTGGTTTTAATAATAAAGGACACTTTTTTAAGGTTTCTCAACCCTTGAAAATATCTTCAAAAGTGAATGAATGTTCTGGAATGGTTGCCACTTCGAAGGATACCACTTTTTGGGTAAATAATGATGGTGGCGGTAAAGCTGAATTGTATGAAATTGATAAAAGAGGAAAATTATTATCCACTTTGTCCCTCCCAAAAGCTAAAAATCAAGATTGGGAAGAAATTACTCGGGATGATAAAGGCAATATTTATGTAGGCGATTTCGGGAATAATGCTAACAATCGAAAAGACTTAACTATTTATAAATTTCCAGAAAATCAGCCCGATAAAATGGAAAAAATCACCTTTAATTATGCCTATCAAAAGCAATTTCCTCCTATTAAAAATGAATTAAATTATGATTGTGAAGCCTTTTTTGCCCTTGGAGATAGTCTGTATTTATTTACAAAAAATCGAGGAAATAAAGCGGTAAGAATGTACGTTTTGCCAACTCAAGCAGGTAATTATTCAATCATTCACAAGGACGATATTTTTATTAAAACGATGGTAACGGGAGCAGCAATAAGTCCTAATAAAAAAACATTTGCTTTACTAACTTACGGAAAAGTATTTTTATTTGGGATTGATAATCAACAAGTTAACTTTAAAAAATCCATTGATTGTTTCAAATTTGCGCATAAACAAGCTGAAGCCATTGTATTCATTTCCAATAAAAACTTAATGATTTCAAATGAACAAGGGGAATTGTTTACGGTTTTGATGGAATGATGAAGAAAAGCCTATAAATTTTCAAGATTTATAGGCTTTTTTGCTTTTACTGATAAATATATTTAAGGACTAAATTTCCACTATTTTCAATTATTGTTACTGGTAAATCTCTATCATTATACTCAGTAATTTTACGCTCAAAATTAGATGCTCCATTTGCTCTAAGTACATTATTTGGACTTGTTGAAAAAGGACTTATTAAATGAAGCTGACTTTTAATGAGATAATGCGGATTTACTTTATTGTCATATTCGTAGTTTGTCTTTCCATATTGCCCATTTTGTTCTATTAAATTTCCTATAGAATCGTATTTATAGGTTGTTTCAGTGTAAATTTTCCCCGATTTATCAGAAGAAACGTGTTTGTTAACTTGTCCATTCGAGTTATAAAAAAATGTGCTAATTGCCGATGTTGATAGGGTTCGAGTTATGCGAATAATTCGATTATTTTCATATTCAAGCATATCAGTATTGCGAATCCCCTCGCTATTTGGGTCACAAATCGTAGAAGAGTTTGAATAAATACCTCTTGAAATACTTTTGACTTGACTTAGATTTTCGCCTTGATATTCATAGAAAATTTCATCAGAAGGATTATCACATATTCCGAAATGATTTTCCTTTATAAGTTTATTGTTTTGATATTCAAAAGTAGTATTTGTTTTGCCATTACTTTTGATTTCAATCAGTCTATTTCCATCGGTTAGTATTTGATCAATAGAATTTTCTTTACATCCGAGCAATAAACTGAAAGTCAGTACAATAAGTGTCTTTTTCATAACATGTGTGTTGTTTGATTTTCACCATAAATGTAAATGAATTCTATTAAATGGACAAATTTTTCTCGTAATTTAACAACAAAAAAATAGGGATTAAAGAACCTAATCTTTAATCCCATTTTCCTATTTGCTACTTAAGTCTATGCTCCCTGCACTATCTATGTGGTTGCACTATTTTTGTCTAAAATATATCTGAATTGGCACGCCCGTAAATTCAAAATGTTCACGCATTTGGTTTTCTAAATAGCGCTCATAACTTTCACGGATATACTGTGGAAGATTTGAGAACATTACAAATGAAGGTGACTTTGTTGGCAATTGCGTCATGTATTTGATTTTGATATACTTACCTTTCCATGCTGGCGGAGGATAATTCTCAATAACTTTCAACATCACATCGTTCAATTTTGAAGTAGCAATCTTTCTGGTTTTATTTTCATAAACCTCCAAAATTTTCTCTACAGCTTGAAAAATACGTTGTTTCTCTTTTACAGAAGTAAAAATAATCGGCATATAATTGATAGGAGCCATGCACTGACGAACAGCATCTTCTAAATTCTTAGAAGTCATCGCATCTTTTTCAACCAAATCCCACTTATTAATCATCAACACAATTCCTTTTTTCGCACGGTCAGCCATTGAAACAATATTCATATCCTGCGACTGTAATCCTGTTTGCAAATCAATGGTAGTGGCATCAATCAAAATAACGGCAATATCACATTCTTCCATTGCCTTAATTGTTCGCAAGAAAGAGTAATATTCAATATTATCTTCCATTTTTGCTTTGCGACGAATTCCAGCGGTATCGGTAATAATAAAATCCTTGCCGTACATATTGTAATGGTTGTCAATCGCATCACGAGTTGTGCCTGCAATGTCCGTTACAATACTTCTTTCTTTACCCAACAGAGCATTTAAAAAGGATGATTTTCCTACGTTTGGCTTACCCAAAATGGCAATTTTAGGAATTCCTGCCGTTGGATTTTCGTAAGGTTCTTCTGGAAAATGAGCTACTACAGCATCCAATAAATCTCCCGTTCCCGAACCACTTTCTGCCGCAATGGCGTAAGGATCGCCCATGCCTAATTGATAAAACTCAACGGCTTCCATTCCTTTTTCGTAAGTATCGGCTTTATTAGCAACGATATAAACAGGTTTTTTCGACTTCCGAAGCACTTTTGCAAAGTCTTTATCCAAATCGGTTACGCCCGTTGAACAATCTACCACAAAAAGACAAACATCCGATTCTGAAATGGCAAGTTCAACTTGCTCACGAATTGCCCCTTCAAAAACATCATCCGACCCATGAACGTATCCGCCCGTGTCGATGACTGTAAAAAATTTACCAATCCACTCTCCGTATCCGTAGTGGCGGTCACGAGTTACGCCCGAGACATTATCCATGATTGCCTTTTTCTGTTCGATAAGGCGATTAAAAAGTGTTGATTTACCCACGTTCGGGCGACCAACAATT
>JANXRS010000103.1 GCA_025356745.1 Arcicella sp. | reverse complement strand
GGGATATTGTCATTCATTGTCGATGTTCAAAAAACCGAAGGAAATTCAAGGGATTTTAACGGCAATTCCGATTGTACCAGAAGCAATGCCTGCGAAAGATTTATTATTCAAATTTTCTAAAGAACATAAGTCATTAGCTTTGGTGGTGGATGAGTTTGGAAGTACGGCAGGATTAGTCAGTATGGAGGATGTGATGGAGCAAATTTTTGGTGAAATTGAAGATGAACACGATGATAATGAAGATTTTACCGAAAAACGTTTGGAAGACAAATCATACTTGTTGTCAGGACGCTTAGAGATTGATTATTTGAATGATAAATACGAATGGAACCTTCCAGAAGGAGATTATGATACTTTGGGTGGTATGATTACGAACATTAATGAAGATATTCCAGAACTTAACGAAACCATTATTTACCAGCCTTTCAATTTCCAAATTATGGAAATGACCGATGCGAGAATTGACTTAGTGAAAATGACAATTATTGGAGAGATTGAAAAGAAATCGGATAATTATTCAATGAAACACTGATGACAATGCAAAGTCATTCTGGGTTAAAAAAAGATAGGAACATAAATTTAATGGTGTAGTTTTTAGCTAAGTATTTTATATGTACAACCTAAAATTTAAAGAATTACTCCCATTAAAGTCTGAATTTTCATCTCTGTTTCAGACCATTCTTTCAGAGGATTTGAGTCTTCCGTAATCCCACAACCTGCATACAAAGTTGCCTCGTTTCCATTAATTTTCATCGTACGGAGGTTTACAAACAAATGACTTTCTTCTTGTATATTTACGGGACCCAGAAAACCACTATAAAACTCTCTATCGTGTAATTCTTGTTCGGCAATAATCCGAAGAGCAGGGGGTTTAGGCATCCCACAAACCGCTGAGGTTGGATGTAATAATTCAATCATCACCGTTCCTAATTGTGGGAAGTCGAGAGCCTGCGTATCCACCATGTAGTCAGTTCGCAGGTGCATTAAATTTCCTGCTTGAACCGTTTTGGGACCACTCTCATGATACTCTCTTAAACGAATTTTCTTGAAACATTCAATGATATAACGACTCACAAATGCCTGTTCCTCAATTTCCTTGTGCGACCATCGAATCTCGTTAATGGATAAAATCTCCCCACTTTTACTAATGGCAGATTGTGTACCAGCAAGTGACATGGTTCTGAACTTATCATCTTTGTCCATGCTTACCAAAATTTCGGGTGTTGCCCCTAACCAGAAACATTGATATTCAGGTAGATAAACTAAAGAAACAAAAGCATTTGGATAAATTACGCATAATTTTTTAAAGGCTTCAATTACCTCAAAAGTATCGGGCAATGTAATCTTTTTTGTTCTGGATAAAACTACTTTTTGAACTTCGCCCTTCTCAATTGAAGTAAGGGCATTGCTAACCATTTCAGCGAAAACCTTTTCATTATATTGCTCGAGATTATCTTTTTCTAAATTGAAATCTGGATAGACTTGCGGAGGTTTTTTCGTCTTTACTTTCTCATCCGCAAATACTAAATATTGTTTTTCAAATATTTCTTGTTCAACTGTGGTATCATTAACTTGTTGGTTATCAGTATCAAAGCGATAATATATATCATTTTTAATAAATAGAGATTCTCCCTGAAATGGACTCATCACAAAGCCCGAAGGCATCTCTTCCAAATCCACTTTCGTGCGTGAGGCACGTCCCGAAAGGTCGATGATTAATTGTTTTTCAGAAGTTTTGGGTAATTGCCAAAGTGCAATCGGAAAACCTTCCGACAACGCAACTTCCCAGAGATTTTGAACCTTTGGGGATTTAGTGGTAACATATTTTTCTGAAATCGATGACATAGAGTTCGTACACTTTACTTATCAACGTATTGTTTGAAAAAGGGGTTTCGGGAAAAGAATGTTTTTGTTAAATTTCCTTCAAAAATTCCTCAATACATCCATAAATATACTCCAAATCTTCCTCTGAAATACAGTAAGGAGGCAACAAATAAATCACATTGCCAAGCGGACGAATGATGATTCCTTTTTCGATAAAAAATTGATAAGCAACGTCCCTAATAGTATTAAAATAAGAAGTTCCTTCAACAGTTTGAATTTCAATGGCTAAGATGGTTCCTTTGATTCTGATGTTAGGATAATTAGCGTTTTTACTTTTGAAATTATTATGTGATTGATTGATCTTTAAGATTTTATTGCTTGTTTCTTCGCTCAATAATAAATCTAAGCTTGCCAGTCCTGCCGTGCAAGCCAATGGATTTGCCGTAAATGAATGACTGTGAAAAAGCGTTTTTTTGCGGTCTTTGGAAAGGAAAGCATCGTAAATTTCTTGTGTACATGAAGTTACTCCCAATGCCATTGCTCCGCCCGTGAGTCCCTTTGAGAGACACATAATATCGGGTTTTGTTTGGATATAATCGGTTGCAAAGAGTTTACCAGTTCTGCCAAATCCTGTCATAATTTCATCAGCAATTGTCAACACGCTATTTTCTTTGGCTAGTTTGATGAGTTCTTCTAACATTTCAGGCTCGTACATCACCATTCCACCTGCCCCTTGAATAAGCGGTTCAAAGATGAAACAAGCAATTTCATCCGCATTTTTCATGAGATTTTTCATCGTTTCTAATGATTCCACTTCATGTCCTTTTGTGGGTACAGGTAAGTAAATAGTGTCGTACAAAAAATCATCAAAAGGGGCATTAAAGGCAGATTTTGCCCCAATTGCCATCGTTCCGAAGGTATCGCCATGATATCCATTCTCAAGGGCAATAACCTTTCTTTTTTTCGTAAATCCTTGATTATAAAAATATTGAATTGCCATTTTTAAAGCAACTTCAATGGCTGTCGAACCATTGTCAGAATAGAAAATCTTAGCTTGATTTTTAGGGAGAATTTCTAATAATCTTTCCGCTAATCTAACGGCTGGTTCATGGGTAAATCCTGCAAAAATTACTTGTTCCAATTTACCGAATTGTTCGGCTACTTTTTGAGCAATATACGGATGCGAATGTCCATGCAAATTTACCCACCAAGAGGCAATGGCATCAATGTACTTTTTGCCCGCATCATCATACAAATACGCTCCTTCGCCCCGCACAATTGGAATGGAAAACGGTGCAGTTTCATGTTGAGTAAATGGATGCCAAACGACTTTTGCGTCTCGTTGCGAGAGAGAAGACGGTTGTATGT
The DNA here is from genome assembly GCA_025356745.1 of Arcicella sp. Lineage (GTDB taxonomy): Bacteria > Bacteroidota > Bacteroidia > Cytophagales > Spirosomataceae > Arcicella. The sequence goes on along the minus strand of JANXRS010000103.1, from coordinate 9,257 downwards.
ATGATTGCGTATTTTCTACAGGATATTCTATTTGGTCATTCATTTTTTGGTATTTAAAGAAAGGAAGCCTTCGCTCAAAGCAAAGGCTTCCTTAAATAATTAATTTGCTCTATCTGATTATTTTAAGCGTCTTTACCAAACGAAATTATCTTAACTTCAAGGTAACTAAGGTAGCTACCACCAACAAGATACCAATAATCCAAAAACGAGCAACGATTTTAGCTTCGTGATATCCTTTTTTCTGAAAATGATGGTGCAAGGGTGACATTAGAAATATCCTTCGACCCTCCCCAAATTTTTTCTTGGTATATTTAAAATAGCTGACTTGCAGGATAACGGATAGAAGTTCAACCAGAAATATTCCACACAAAATAGGTATTAATAATTCCTTTCGGATTACGATAGCGAGCGTTGCAATCACACCTCCTAACATCAAACTTCCTGTGTCGCCCATAAAAACTTGTGCGGGGTAAGAATTGTACCACAAAAAACCAATGCACGCTCCCACAAAGGCAGCACAAAAGACCGCTAACTCCCCAGAATCTGGAATGAACATGACGTTGAGATACTGAGAGAAAACTTTATTTCCAGATACATACGCTAAAACCGCTAAACCAATACCAATAATGACGGAAGTTCCCGCTGCCAAACCATCAATACCATCCGTGATATTTGCTCCGTTGGAAACCGCAGTGATGATAAAAATAACCGCAATTACATAAATAACCCAAGTGTATTGGTCAAGTCCCAAGAAATCTGGAATTAAATTACTGTAATCAAATTGATTATTTTTAAGAAAAGGAACCGTTGAAATTAACGATTTCGAATCCGTAAATTTTTGTACTTCTCCAATATTAGCCGCAATCTTTGCTCTTTCGTAGAAACGCACTTTTATATCATCGTTAAACCACATGGTTAAGCCCACAATTAAGCCCAAGCCAATTTGTCCAACTATTTTAAATTTGCCAGAAAGTCCATCTTTATTTTTTCTAAAAACTTTGATATAATCATCCAAAAAGCCTACTCCTCCCAGCCATAAAGCAGTTATGATTAATAAAATGATATAAATATTGTGAAGTTTGGCGAACAGTAAAGTAGGTACAAGTAAAGACAAAAGAATAATAAAACCACCCATTGTTGGTGTACCTTTCTTTTGCATTTGACCCGCTAAACCCAAGTCTCTAATATCTTCACCAATTTGTAATTTTCTAAGAAGGCTAATGACTTTCTTTCCCCAAATTGCCGCAATTCCCAGAGAAGTCACCGTAGCAGCAAAAGCCCTAAAAGTGATGTATTGAAAAAGTCCCGCTCCTGGAAAATCGAAGTGTTTGTCTAAGTAATCAAATAAATAATACAGCATGGGTTTGTGGATAGAATAATGATTGGACAAAGTTAGGGATTTGTATTTAGACAAAAATAACTTTAATATAATGAAAAACAAAAAGCACAAACTCCAATGAGTCTGTGCTTTTTATATGGTTTGCAAAACAAACTACAATACCGCTTCTGCCAACACAAGAATTTTGTTGTTCAATACTTCAACAACGCCACCATCAATGGTAAATTCTTGTTTGTCAGCCGTCAAAGTGCCTTTTCCCAACGTCGAAACGATGGCAGCGTGGTCTTTCAAAATTTGAAAAAAACCAGTTGAACCAGGCAAAGTAACTACTTCTACTTCGCCAGAGAACACTTTTCTATCGGGAGTGATAATTTCTAAATTCATTTTTTTGAAGTTTATGAGTTGATGAGTTTAAAAATTTATGAGTAATATATTACTCATAAATTCATTTACTCCTAAACTTTATTTCGATGCTTCTGCAATTAATTTTTCACCTTTCGCCATAGCATCTTCAATATTACCTACTAAGTTGAAAGCTGCTTCTGGCAAGTGGTCATATTTTCCATCAATGATTTCGTTGAAACCTTTGATAGTATCTTCGATAGGTACTAATACACCTTTCAAACCTGTAAATTGTTCTGCCACAAAGAATGGTTGTGATAAGAAACGTTGTACACGTCTTGCACGAGATACTGCCAATTTATCGTCTTCTGAAAGTTCATCCAAACCTAAGATGGCAATAATATCTTGTAATTCTTTATAACGTTGTAAAATCTCTTTCACACGTTGAGCGGTGTTATAATGAACATCACCCAAAATATCTGCAGAAAGGATACGAGACGTTGAATCCAATGGATCTACGGCTGGATAAATTCCTAATTCAGCAATTTTACGAGATAATACCGTAGTAGCATCTAAGTGGGTAAAAGTTGTTGCAGGAGCAGGGTCAGTTAAATCATCGGCAGGTACATAAACTGCTTGTACCGATGTAATTGAACCTCTTTTTGTTGAAGTAATACGCTCTTGCATCGCACCCATTTCAGTTGCCAACGTTGGTTGGTAACCAACGGCTGATGGCATACGACCCAAAAGGGCAGATACCTCAGAACCCGCTTGGGTAAAACGGAAGATGTTATCAATAAAGAACAAAATATCACGTCCTTGGTCTTCACCTTCAGCATCACGGAAATATTCAGCAACTGTCAAACCAGAAAGAGCTACTCTTGCTCTTGCTCCTGGAGGCTCGTTCATTTGTCCGAAGACCAAAGTTGCTTGAGAGTTTAAAAGGGCTTTTTCATCTACTTTGCTCAAATCCCACTCACCATTTTCCATAGCGTGTTTGAAATCATCACCGTAACGAATTACGTTTGATTCAATCATTTCACGTAACAAATCATTACCCTCACGAGTACGTTCGCCCACACCAGCAAACACTGAAAGACCTTCGTAAGCCTTAGCAATATTGTTGATAAGTTCCATGATTAATACGGTTTTACCAACACCAGCACCACCGAACAAACCAATTTTACCACCTTTTACATAAGGAGCAAGCAAGTCAATTACTTTGATACCTGTGAAAAGCACTTCAGTTGAAGTTGCCAATTCGTCATACTTTGGAGCAAGACGGTGAATTGGTAGTGCTTTCAAAGATTTAGGCTGAGGAATACCATCAATTGCCTCACCAACTACGTTGAAAAGACGACCTTTGATGCTATCACCAGAGGGCATTGACATTGGTTGCCCTCTATCAATTACTTCCTGACCTCTCTGAAGACCTTCCGTTCCTTCCATCGCAATGGTTCTCACTCGGTCTTCACCTAAATGTTGTTGAACTTCAAGAACTACTAACGTGCCGTTGGCTTTTGTAACCTCCAAGGCATTCAAAATTGCGGGAAGATGAGAGTCTTTGCCCTCAAAGCTTACGTCCACAACCGGTCCGATTACTTGCGTAACTTTCCCTTTATTGACTGCATTTGCCATTTGTTATTGTGATTTTGTTTTTCTGAATTAATCCTAAAATAGTGATTTGCAAAAGGTTTTTCGTAAGAATCGCATTTTACAAAACCGAATCAGGAGATTCGGTTCATATTTAGGGTGCAAAATTACTCGGTAAATTTCAGATTAACAATTCTGTTTTTGGATTTTTATTATAAAATTTGCTAAAAAGGGGTCGTTTTGTTGGATTGATTTAAGTTTTGGAGAAATAAAAAATCTACTCGAATTTTCGAGTAGATTTTAAAGAGTTTTGAAATAATACCTACTTTACGAAATATTCATTTCATTATCCATTAAAGACACTTTGAAATTTACCTTTGCTCTTATTTACTAAATTTATTAAATATTTGTCTGTTATTCAGAATCTGAGCCTTGACTTATGTTATAGACAATTTTTTTCTTGCTTTTGTATTAATCTTATTTTAAAACTCAATTCCTTACACTAAAAATTGTACTTGAAATTTTCTATCACATTCATAATAAATATGGATATTCAATTGCTGAAAAATAAAATAAATAGAAGTATTCATAAACATTAAAATCTACAAAACTCGATACAATAATTCCTGTTCCGACAATAAATCGTGAAAAGAAAACGACAAATATTGATGCTGTTTTACCACTTGAAAAATGCACTGTGTAATTAATTTTCCATCACGGTTCATCTGCATATCATTCTGAATGTCGCCTGTACCTCCGTGTAGGTGAAAATTTACTACTTTTTCGTGCGTGAAATTGGGATTTTGTTCTCTGAAATTAGCAAACCAATGTTCTCTTTGTGTTCTGATTTCTTGGGAATAAAGTGTAGTGGAAGACCAGATATGAGCTTCTTTAGGATTCTTAGAAGTATAATGTAGTTGTATGCCGTCCCATCTAAACTCCCATATTTGGAGGTTATTTTTGTGATGAACAACTATCAAGGTAAAGTTTTCAATAGTCTTAAAAGAGTAATTTGAAATAAAATTATCAATAGTATCAAATTTGAAAAAATCTAAAATTATTTGCCCTCTACTTTGTCTGTAAGGTGGTTTATAAGTATGTTTTTCAAAAGCTCCATTCAGTAAACAAACCGTAAAATTATGAGAAGTTGCTATCCAAGTTCCACCCGCTTGAGCATCTTTTGGAAAGAAGATTTGTTTGCCGTTTATAGTATATTTTTTAGGTGGAATTGCCTTTGCACGGGCAAGGGATTCGTCCCTGTTGTTGGTTAAAATATAGCCTGAATTGATAGTAGGCAGATATGTAAGTACGCACATTTGTGTTGACGATTTAGTAGCAAACAATTAAGGTTTAAGTAGTTTATACTTGTATGATTTAGCGTTAAAAAAACTATTCAAACGAATGCTTCGTTTTCCTAAATCTTATTTCTCTAACTCCTGATACCTAATGGTCGAATGAGCTACACCAAACTTTTTTGGTATTTCAATGGCTGGATAAACTTCGTTTAATCCAATTCTGATAATAGCTAAATGGTGAATTGTGTGTTCAATCAAATACGTTAATTCACGAAAGAAGCTACTTGAAATATTCATTGATTCATTTCCACTAAATTTATTTTTTAATATTAAATTTCGATCTAAATTTAGTCCTTGCAATTGATATTTTATATTCTCTAAAGTCTGAATTGCAAAATCTTTATCCATTTCAATCAGGGTATTTCTCTCACGAGCATCATAGTCCACCACACCATTTTTATATCCATTTAATGCACATAAATAAAACTCAGTAATATGTCTTACGTGTTGCCCAATTGTGCTGTAATGTAAGGGCTGAAGAGCATCTTTATAGACTGGTAATTCTATATCATTTAGTAAATCAATGAGTTGGTCTATAATTTCAATATTAGATTGTTGAAGCATAATTATTTCGTTATTCGATTTTCGAGCTAAAATAATAGTATTTTCAGTAAATTATTCCTTTACTGAATTAACAGTAATTGTAAAAGTTACATTATCTCCCATTCCAAAAGTTCCTCCACCAACTGCCCAATCATGACGATTAATGATGGTACTTCCTTGAAAGGTAGCTTTGTCGCCCTCTTGTTTGAAAATGAATGGAATTTTTACATTCTTGGTAATTTCCTTTATTGTTAAGTCAAAATATCCGATGTAATTACTACCTTCTTTCTCAATTTTAGTAGTCTTCATTTTTAATTTAGGATATTTGGCTACGTTAAAAAAATCTTCTTTTTTCTTTAAATGTCTGTTTCTCAGAGAATTATCTGTGTCAATGGTAGTTGCATCAACCGTTCCAACCAAACTTGAATTTGCCAAATCGTTGGGGTCAAATTTTAATGTTCCCACAAATCCTTTGAAATTACCTGTGACTGATGTTCCTAACATCTTCATTTTGAAGGAAATACCCGCCGTTATAGGCTTCCAGTTTTGAGCAAAAATAGTATTCGTCAGACTTACGAAAAGTATAAATATTAAGTTTTTTTTCATTTTCATTCTTTATTGATATAGAAGTATAATTTTAGAGCTTATAACAAAACGCTACCATGGGCATGAATGTTTTATACCGCCAAGTATCGTTTAATTTACTATTAATTTCTACTTTTTTCTGCGTTGTTAATTCCATAAATTGGAAACTAAACCCCGCTCTAATTCCGATTTTTTCAGTTACCCAATATCGTGCGTAAACCTCTGAATTTAAACTACCTATATCTGAATCACTCACTAGTAAAAGGTTGTAAGTTTCAGGATTTGACGTAGAGGATATGGAACCATCCTGAAATTTACGTTTATTTCTTTTTGATATTAAATCTCCCGTGATAGTGTTTCCCCAAGTCTTTCCTATGGCATCAATATTTACACCAACCTCCAACTTTTTAGACAACTCATATTGTACATTTATTGATACATTTAAAGCGTTTGTTTGGAAAGATTTTACGTTGAAAGTATCAATATTTGCCACAATATCATCTGAAACAAGAGCTGTAAAACTGGATGTTCCAGAAGTAAATTTAGCAGGAGCAGTTCTGAAATTTGCGGGACCTCCAAAGTGTGAAGTAACTCGAATACCGTAGCCAATTTTAAACCGACTAGATTTTCCGATGCCAAATATTTGTGTAAATGATAGAGCAGATGAAAACCCTGTTCCTCCTCCACTCAGGGCTAAATCAAAAGTTTTATAAGATTTATCAAGTCCTTGAGCTGAAAGATTAGAAGTAATGAAACTTAAGAATAAGTAAAAAATGACTTTTTTCATTGTTGTAATTTATTGATTTTTAGATTATTACACTTTGTAATTACTTTAATATCAATGTGTATTTCTGCTTACTAAAATCTACACTTGAAAGCAGATTAAGCACAAAAGTTTCAATTTTAGCTAACTTCATTACAGGTTAAATCCTTTGGCAACTTTATTTTCAGCTAAATAAATATACTAATCGAAACCAGTATCCGTTTTAAAATTTACGGAAGATACTTTTTTTTCGTATCTGTATCTGTTTTGTCAGTAACTATTTTACAATACCAAAAATTGTATGAATGCTATTACTAAATGTCCTCAAAGATTTTTGTGTGCCATTGACTAGGGTTGAACGAGTCATGTGTAAAAAATAAGAACTTTATTTTTACACATGACCACAATAGTAAAAATATTGAAAAAATTACTAAATTTTTTTTCATGGTATTTTCGATTGTTTACATGACAAAATTTTATGAAATATTTTGTCAGCAACACGAATTTTACTTAAAATTAGAATTATTTTCAGTATTTTAATGCGAAATTAAAGTAAGGCACAGCTATTAAAATAAATTATAGACGAGTTTATTTTAATAAAATTTAGTAAAAAGACGAAAATCACGTATTTTTGGTAAATACTTGCAAAAATACCCTACCGAATAAATTTCTAACGATTTACCGCCAGAATATTATACCCTCGCCCTATGGCAAAACTATTAATTATTGATGATGAAAAAGCGATTCGTGGAGCGTTGAGAGACATTCTAGAATACGAAGGCTATACCATTGAAGAAGCCAGTGATGGCGAACAAGGATTAGAATTAGTAACTAAAAATGACTATGACGTAGTGCTGTGTGATATTCGTATGCCTAAAATTGAAGGACTCGATTTACTACAAAGAGCTACTGAAATGGGTAATGGCGCTCAATTTATCATGATTTCAGCCTTCGGAAATATGGAAACCGCTGTTGAAGCAACTAAACGTGGAGCGTTCGATTTTATCTCGAAACCACCTGATTTGAATCGCTTGCTCGTAACCGTTCGTAACGCCTTGGAGCGTGGAAAGATGATTGTTGAGACGAAGGTGTTGAAAAAAAGAGTCTATAAACTCAATGAAATCGTTGGGGAATCTGATGCTATCAAACGAGTGAAAAATACCTCTGATAGAGTTGGACCAACAGAGGCACGTGTACTCATTACGGGTCCAAATGGTTCTGGGAAAGAGATGGTTGCTCAGCGTTTACACGAAAAAAGTGGGCGTTCGCATATGCCTTTAATTGAAGTAAACTGTGCAGCAATTCCTTCTGAGTTGATTGAATCTGAACTTTTTGGACACGAAAAAGGAGCGTTTACTTCGGCTATTAAACAACGAATTGGGAAATTTGAACAAGCCGATGGTGGAACACTTTTCTTGGATGAAATTGGCGATATGTCACTTTCAGCACAAGCAAAAGTTTTGAGAGCTTTGCAGGAAAGTAAAATCACAAGAGTAGGGGGAGAAAAAGAAATTAAAATTAACGTGCGTGTTTTTGCAGCGACCAATAAAAATTTACCTATGGAAATTGCTAGAGGACGTTTTAGAGAAGATTTATTCCACCGATTGAATGTAATTCCGATTTACGTACCTGCTTTAGCTGAACGTCTTGATGACGTGCCACTATTGGTTGAAAAATTTTTGGGAGATGTGGCTGACGAATACGGTCAGGCTTCTAAAGAAATTGAGCCTGATGCGATGTTACATTTACAGACTTTGCCTTGGACAGGTAATGTTCGGGAATTACGTAATGTAGTTGAGCGTCTAGTGATTATGTGTAATGATGTCATTACACTCGAAGATGTGAAATTGTTTGCGACTCCTGTAATTTAGGAATTAAATTAGTTTATAAAAGCATAAAAAAGGCTTCCTAAATGATTAGGAAGCCTTTTTTGCTGATTTTTTCACTTTCAGAAGCTTCTTTTTTTGAGGGGGATTATTGTTGTTTCAGATTTTACGAATTTATCATTAGGCATATAAAATCCCGTTGCATTAACAATTTTCCATTCACCTTTGATTAATTCCAAAATCCGAGTTTCTTTCGATAAATCTTTTTTTTCTTTTATTGTTTTATTTTGGTCGAAAGTTACCCAAACATAGGTTGGATTGACTTTTCTGAAATTATAATTTTCCCGTTTAAAAGTTGCTTTGATTACTTTTGGATTTTCTTTAAAATAATTAGTTACAAAAAGCATGATATTGTCCCAACCTTCTTTCTGAAATCTTTCTTCTTTTTCAATTCTTGCCCAATACGTTTGTGGAGTTTGACGATAACAAGATGCCCACTTTTCCATATTTAAAGCATAAAAAAACTTGGATTCGTCAGTAATGATTTTCTTAATCTCATTTTGTTCTTCAAGTGATGTTACGTTTTGTGCGTAAGATTTGGTAATAAATAGAACAAATAGTAAGATTAAATAAGGTTTCATGGACTATTAGTTTGGATTTTTGATGTGAAGATAATTTAAAAGTTTCATCTATCAAAACCATCTACTTTAAACAGATAATCTATACTTAGATAACGTAAAATACAATTATTTTACTATTCATTAAAAACACAGGTTGAACGCATTTAAAAATGCAATTTTGAGTTTAAAATCAATGAATAGTACAATTTTATAACTGTAATTTTGCCAGAAATAATAAATTGATGAAAATTTGAATCTGGTTTTAGGTTTATGTTAACATAAATACTTCAT
>JANXRS010000102.1 GCA_025356745.1 Arcicella sp. | reverse complement strand
ATTTTGAATAATTTTTACTCGATTTCTCCCTGGTAAAACTGACAAAGAAAGATTGGGTCTATCGAAAGAAGAAATAAACGTTCGGGCTTCTGGAATGCCTAATTGTGTGAGAATATCCTTGCGAGTAACACGGTCGGCGGTGGCGGTTAAAGCAATGACTGGCACATTTGGAAAGGCTTCCTTTAAAACGTGCAATTTGGTGTATTCTGGTCTAAAATCATGTCCCCACGTTGATACGCAATGCGATTCATCAATGGCAAATAAGCTAATTTCCAATGATTTAATCCAGTCCAAATAACCTTGTGTAAATAATTTTTCAGGAGAGATGTATAATAACTTCAACTCACCTGCTCGCACTTGTCGCTCAATAGCCGATTGTTGTTGACCATCCAAAGAAGAGTTCAAATATGCCGAGGGAATTCCGTTAGCTTTGAGGGCTTGCACTTGGTCATGCATGAGAGCAATTAAGGGAGAAATTACCAGCGTAAGCCCCTGCATCATAAGGGCAGGAATTTGAAAACATACCGATTTACCACCACCCGTTGGCATCAAAACCATTGCATCTTGTCCGTAGAGAACCCAATCAATAATATCGGCTTGGAGAGGTCTAAATTTATCGTATCCGTAGTATTGTTTTAAGACTTGTTCTTTGGTGAAGGGCATTCTTTTGCGTGATTGATTGAATTACAAAGTTACATTTTTCAAATCATTTTCACTCAATCAAACGAAATCTATTACTTTTGGAAAAATGTAACCTAAAACATCTTTTTCGGAAAAATAGCTAACAAAACAAATGCAAAAAACCATATCCACCACCCCACCAGTTCGTAAGTTCTTGGGCGAAGAATTTGAACTTACAACTTGGCAAAGTGTAATACCATTTTACGAAAATTTAGTAAAAAAAACCATCGTAAGTACAGAAGATTTGCGAAAATTTTTTGCCGACCGTTCTGAATTAGAAAGTTATCTTTCTGAGAATTTTGCTTGGCGATATATCAACATGACTTGCGATACGGGCAACAAAGAAATTAAAGCTCATTTTGACCAGTTTGTAAATGAAATCCAACCACAATTGGCTGAATACGATGATCTTCTAAACATAAAAACACTTGAAAATCCATTTTTGGGAGAATTGAAAGATTCTGGCTTTAACATTACCATTCGGGGCATGAAGAAAGCAACGGAGATTTTTAGAAATGAAAATATTCCTCTATTTACAGAAATTCAAAACCTTTCGAGTGAATATCAGGCAACAGTTGGAGCAATGACCGTTGAGATTGATGGACAAGTGAAAACCCTCCAACAAGCAGGTGTGTTTTTAGAAAATACTGACCGTTCTTTGCGTGAATCAGTTTATTACAACGTCCAAGAACGTCGTTATGCCGACCATGAAAAAATGGATGACATTTTCAATAAACTGACTAAAATACGTCATCAAGTGGCTATAAATGCAGGCTTTGAAAATTTTAGAGATTATACTTTTGCCGCCTTAAAACGATTTGATTATACTGCAAAAGACTGTTTTGTTTTCCATGAAGCTGTTGCCGAAACGGTTGTTCCGATTCTGAATGAATTAATGGATGAGCGTAAAAATGCTTTGAAATTAAATGACCTTCGTCCGTGGGATAGAGGAGTTGATACAGAAGGTCGCCCTGCTCTACATCCTTTCAATGGTAGTGAAGATTTATTAAATAAAACCATTGAATGTTTTACCAATCTTGACCCATTTTTGGGCGAATGTCTCACAATTATGAAAGGTATGGGACGTTTGGATTTGGAATCGAGAGTTGGAAAAGCCCCAGGCGGATATAATTATCCTTTGGAAGAAACTGGTTTTCCATTCATTTTCATGAATGCTTCTTCGTTAATGCGTGATGTCATTACGATGCTACACGAAGGCGGTCATGCCGTTCATTCAATTGTTACAAAAGACTTGGCTTTGAATACTTTCCGTAATTTTCCATCTGAGGTTGCAGAGTTGGCTTCCATGTCAATGGAATTAATTTCGATGGATAATTGGGATGTGTATTTTGATAATGAAGAAGAGTTAAAACGGGCAAAAATTCAACATTTGGAAGACATTATTAGCACGCTTCCGTGGGTGGCAACGGTGGATAAATTCCAACAT
>JANXRS010000096.1 GCA_025356745.1 Arcicella sp. | reverse complement strand
TTTTTGAATATTTGCTAAAAAACGGTCATTTGAATCTTGAACAGTGGCATTACCTTTTTCCAAAATCATTTCGTTCCATAAACTGGCAATAATAGAAGCTACGGGTGGTTTGCATAACTCACAACCATCTCCATGTCCAAGATTATCTAACACTTCGTTATACGTTCTAAAACCTTTAATTTTGACTAAATCAAATAATTCTTGACGGGTATAATTAAAGTGTTCACAAATAACATTTCTCACAAAAACCCCTTGAGATTTCATGGTTTCAATGATTAAATCCTTTACCATCGGCACACAACCGCCACAACCCGTTCCTGCTTTGGTGCATTTTTTTATGCCATCGAAAGTAGTAATTTTATTTTCGATGATTTCATGACAGATTGCTCCTTTTGTAACGGCTTCACAAGAACAAATCAAGGCTTCATCTGGCAATGCCATCACGCCTGAAGCTCCACCTTCTGAAGCTCCACGTGAACCCAACATCAAATCTTCGGGGTCAGAAGGGAGGATAGTTTTGTTCTTGGTATTTTGCAGAAGCATATTGTACTGCTCAGCATCACCCACTAAAATGCCTCCTAATAAATACTTACCATCATTTGAAATATTAATTCTTTTGTAAATCCCTTTGGCGGAATTTTCAAATACAATTGTCTTAGCATTAGGTTCTTGAGTAAAAGCATCGCCAAAACTTGCTACATCCACGCCAATTAATTTCAATTTAGTGGACATATCATAAGGCAAAAATTCTCTTTCTCCTCCAACAATTTTAGTTGCCACAACCTCCGCCATTTCATAACCTGGAGCAACCAAACCATAAATCATTTGATGAGCCAAAGCACATTCGCCAATGGCAAAAATATTTGGGTCAGAAGTCAAAAGATTATTATCCACTATAATTCCACCACGAGTACCCACTTCCAAACCTGCCACTTTTGCCACTTCGTCACGGGGTTTAATTCCCGCCGAAATCACAAGCATATCTACATCCAAACGTGAGCCATCGGCAAATTGCATGAATTCGATAACACCATTACCCACAATTTCTTGGGTATTTTTATTCAGATGTATCTGTAAACCCAACTTTTCCAATTTGGCTTGCAGTACTCTCGAACCCGACTCATCAATTTGCCTTGGCATTAATCTTGAAGCAAATTCTACTACATGAACTTCTTTCAATCCTAAATCCAAAAGTGCTTTGGCAGCTTCCAGACCCAATAATCCACCCCCAATAACTGCTCCTTTTGTTGCTTTTTGGGCGTGCGATTGCATCATATCAAGATCTTCGATGGTTCTGTACACGAAAACACCATCTTTTTCAACGCCAGGAATGGGTGGCACAAAAGCTCCTGAACCCGTAGCCATCACCAAATTATCATAATGTTCAACCAATCCATGATGCGAACGAACCGTTTTTGCTTCACGGTCGATATCCACGATTGGGTCAGAAAGAATTAGGCGAATACCATTTTCTGCGTACCAAGTAATAGGTGCCATCGTCAAATCTTCAGCAGTTTTTCCTGCAAAGTATTCTGAAAGATGCACACGGTCATAGGCAGGACGAATCTCCTCGCCGAAGACAATGATTTCAAATTGTTTTGAAACATCTTTATTTACAAGTTTTTCGCAAAACTTATAACCTACCATTCCGTTCCCTACGACTATTATTTTCTTTTTCATGTTTTTAAAAGTTTTAAACACAAAGCATTTTTTATTTTGACTTCTTGAATTTTAAAATACGGTTATAATTATATCATTTTACCTTGATTGTATTTGCTCTTTCCCTATAATATTCCAGTACAAACTAAGCATTTATCACTATTCTAAGATAAAATTTTATTATTCAATAGTTGCATTAAAACAATAACCTATTTTCAATATTTTCTCCAAATAATGATTATTTGGAGTTCAAATTTAAACCTAAAAAATGATATTTTACAAATATTTTAAATATAATAGCTAATTTTTATACTTATATTTTTGTTTTTAACATTTTTGTATCACATTTGCATAGAAATAAACACTAAGTATTTCTATTTAGTAAAAATAGAGTAAAAGAACCTACAATATGAATATTCCAAGATTAACTTTAATTGGTGCTGGACCAGGAGACATTGAACTAATAACCATAAAAGGAATTAGAGCCATCAAATCTGCGGACGTTATTTTGTATGATGCCCTCGCTAATGTGGAACTTTTAGAATATACTCGTCCCGATGCTTTAAGAATTTATGTCGGAAAACGTTTAGGTAAATATGTTTATACGCAAAATGAGATAAATGAAAAAATTGTCTATTTAGCAAAGGAATATGGACACGTGGTAAGATTAAAAGGTGGTGACCCATTCGTATTTGGAAGAGGCTTTGAAGAAATAGAATATGCAAAGACTTTTAATGTAGCGTGTGAAATAGTCTCGGGCGTAACATCTGCCATTGCTGCACCAGCCTGCGTAGGCATACCTGTAACGAGTAGAGGGTTTGCCGAAAGTTTTTGGGTAATTACGGGAACAACCAAAAAAGGCGAACTTTCAAGAGACATGGAATTAGCAGCTCAATCAACGGCTACAATTGTTGTTTTGATGGGAATGAGCAAATTATCCGAAATCTGCGAAGTTTTTATAAAACATGGAAAATCAGAAATGCCCATGGCAATTATTCAAAATGGTACTCGAAAAAATGTAAAATCAGTAGTAGGTACAGTTTCAACAATTATTAAAAAGTCAGTTTTAAAAAATATAACCAATCCAGCGGTCATTGTAATTGGCGAAGTAGTTAGTCTGAGTGAACAATTCAATGAACAGTTCAGTGAACAATTAAGAAAGAATAATTAATAATTATCAGTTACAACGCTTGCCCCGATTACAAATCGGGGTTAGCGATAGCGGGATTAGCGGGAATATTAGATGCTCAAAAGCTATTAATTATCAACTAAAAAGCTTTCC
>JANXRS010000022.1 GCA_025356745.1 Arcicella sp. | reverse complement strand
CCTTGGTAGAGAAGAACCAATTAATACAATTTCTAAACTGAAAGATATAGGACTTTTAAAAGATTATAAACCATACTCTAAAACAAAAACTGATAACGAAGAAAGGAGATATCATATACCTGATTTGTATTTGTTTGGGTTAAAATTTACTCGAAAAGGAACTAAATAACTGAAGATTATTCGTCAAAATTAATTAAAAGCCTCTCGATTTTTTTCGAGAGGCTTTTAAAAATATACCCCTACCGACTATACCCCACTACCACCCCACCCTAAACCCTTTTCTTCTTCGTCTCCAAACCATAACCCGCTAAAATTGACCTTGCTAAGGCAGATTTATGGACTTCGTCGGCTCCGTCATAAATTCTGGCTCCTCTTTCGTGGCGATACCAGAATGATAATAATAAATCATCCGTAATGCCATACGCTCCGTGAATTTGAATAGCTCTGTCTATAACATCAAGCATGATTTTGGCACAGAAAAACTTGATTTCTGAAATCTGATTTCTCACTGCCGATGCTCCAAATTTATCAATATTATCAGCCGTTCTCAACACCATCAAACGGGCTGCATCAATCTCTGCTCGACTTTCAGCAATCCAAAATTGAACGATTTGTTTCTCGCCCAACATCGTGCCATCACCCATATCACGGGTTGCAGCACGCTTACACATAAGGTCAAAACAACGTTCAGAAGTGCCAATCCAACGCATACAATGGTGAATTCTGCCTGGTCCTAAACGCTCTTGTGCTAATATAAAGCCCATGCCTTCGGCGGCAATTAAATTGCTCACGGGTACTCGAACATCCGTATAAGTCACCTCCGCATGGCTTGCCCAATGGTCGGAGGAATCACCCATAATACTGATATTTCTTTCAATTTTAAATCCTTTCGTGTTGGTCGGAACAATAATTTGGCTCGCTCTTTTGTGAGGTGCTGCCTCAGGATTTGTTACTGCCATTACTACTGCAAAAGCTGCTCCATCCGCAGAGGAAGTAAACCATTTACGGCCATTAATTACGTATTCATCGCCATCTCGCACTGCCGTTGTTCCCATATTTACAGGGTTTGAACCCGCATAATCCGGTTCAGTCATAGAGAAACACGAACGAATTTTTCCTTCAATCAAAGGGTGTAAATATTCATCCTTGATAGCCTGAGAAGCATATTTGCCAATTAATTCCATGTTCCCGATGTCGGGAGCTTGACAATTGAAAGTATAATGTCCGAATGGAGTGGTCGCTAATACTTCCGAAACTTGCCCGAACTCGCAGAGCGTCAGTCCATGTCCGCCTTCTTCCAAGGTATGTTGTAAACCCCAAAGCCCTAATTTTTTAACCAATTTACGTTTTTGGTCAAGAATTTGTGCCACTTTCGAGAACTTGCCCGTTAAGTTTTCGGCATTTTCCAGCGGGTAAATTTCTTTCACTAAAAATGCTGCAATTCTTGGTAATAAATCACGAGTTTTGTCAGTTGCGAAGAGTTCTTCCATTATGAAATTGTATTGGTACGAATTGAGTATTAATTTATTGGTAATGAATCATTCATATTTTTTGTAAATTTAGTGCAAAATAGTATGCTTGCATAATATTTGTTAGAATTTGAAAGTATAAATTTAATGTGCGTAAAATGTGGATTACGTAGTTTTTTAACTGATAAGTAATCACTAACAATGAATAAGCTATAAACCACACCTATTTCTCTATTAATTTTGCTATGCTTATTGTAACTTTGTGATTCTTAGAACAAAACAATAAGTTTTCTTATAAAATAACCATAAAACGAATGTTAAATCTCGTCTTGTTTGGCCCTCCAGGGGCAGGTAAAGGAACACAGTCAGCAAAATTGATTGAAAAGTATCAATTAGTACACATTTCGACGGGTGATATGTTCCGTATGCACATCTCGAATGATACTGATCTTGGTAAGCGTGTGAAACAAATTTTAGCGGATGGAATGTTAGTGCCAGATTCAATTACGATTGATATGTTGGAAGAAGAAGTGAAGAGAAACCCAGAAGCAAAAGGCTTTATTTTTGATGGTTTTCCTCGCACAGTAGCTCAGGCAGAAGCTTTAGACGCTTATTTAGAAAGTAATGGACAAAAGATAAATGGGGTTGTTCAATTGGATGTTACCCAAGATGAAATCAAGACTCGCATCGCCGAACGTCAGAAAGTTTCTGGACGTGCCGATGATGATGCCGATAAATTATTAAAAAGAATTGACGAATATTTCTCAAAAACAATTTTTGTTTTACCTTATTACGAAGCCCAAAACAAAGTAACGAAAGTAAACGGAATTGGTGATATTGAGGAAATTTTTACCAACGTTTGTACAGCGATAGATTCGCTTTAATTAAGTTGTGATTTAGTGATTTGTGATTTAGTGATTTTAACTCATTAAATCACAAATCACAAACATTACAAACATCAAAATATGACTTCAAATTTCATTGATTACGTTAAAATAAATACCCGTTCAGGGCATGGAGGAAGTGGTTCAAGCCATTTTCGTCGTGAAAAACACGTGCCAAAAGGGGGACCAGACGGTGGGGATGGTGGGCGTGGTGGTCATGTGATTCTGAAAGGAAATACACAACATTGGACACTATTGCATTTAAAATATAAAAAACATATTTTTGCTAAAGATGGTAAAGGTGGCGAAGGACAAAGACGGTCTGGGCTTCAAGGTGAAGATGCTATCATCGAAGTGCCTTTGGGAACGATTGTAAGAAATACAGAAACTGGTGAGATTATTGCAGAAATTACCAAGCAAGATGAGGAAGTAATTTTATTAAACGGTGGACGTGGAGGTTTGGGTAATTATAATTTTAGATCTGCCACCAATCAATCACCCCATTATGCCCAACCAGGCGAAGAAGGGCAGGATATGTGGGTGATTTTGGAATTGAAAGTTTTGGCAGATGTAGGCTTAGTAGGTTTCCCAAATGCAGGAAAATCAACGCTTTTGTCGGTGCTATCCGCTGCAAAACCCGAAATTGCTGACTATCCTTTCACCACGCTTGTTCCAAATTTAGGTGTAGTTTCCTATCGTGGATTTAAGTCATTTATCATGGCCGATATTCCTGGAATTATTGAAGGAGCAGCCGAAGGTAAAGGTTTAGGAACCAGATTTTTACGCCATATTGAACGTAATTCTATTCTCTTATTTTTAGTGCCTTCAAACGCTGACAATATTCAAGAAGAATATGCTATTTTGTTGAATGAATTAAAATTGTATAATCCTTCGTTATTAGATAAGGAACGTATTTTGTGTATTTCAAAAATGGATTTAGTACAATCTGATGAAGACCACAAACGTATTTTATCTGAAATTCCCGAAGGTTTACCGCATATCTTTATCTCATCAATCCTACAACAAGGCTTGGTTGAACTAAAAGATTTATTGTGGAAAACATTGCAGGATGCACAGCCAATTGTTGTTCCAGAGATTGTAGAGGATGAAATATAGGGTAATATTGAAGATAATCTAACAAAAAGTGTAGGTTATTACTTTGAAAGCATGACCTAAATATTCAATGGTTAATATTTATTATTCTTACCCAAAAAGACAAGGCAATACCTTGTCTTTTTGGGTAAGAATAATAAATACGATTTAAGATTTTAAAAATATCCAATGTAAACCTGCCAAATAGGTTTAGCACATTTCTAAATTATGAATATTTTAAGAAAATTACTTCTGGTTATTTGCATAGCTTCATTGACTACGCAATTTTCATGGTCGCAAAGCATCACAATTACAAGCTATACTTGTACTGGTGCTGGTGGTGCCAATTTAGCACTTACCTCGAATACAGGAATTACGTCTTATATTTGGAAAAATGCAGCAACAAATGTAATAGTTGCTACAACCCCAACCACTACTCAGCCAAGTGGTTCATATTCAGTAACCTACGTAAAAGGTGGATTTGCTACCACGGTAGGTCCATTTACCGTAGCGGCTGGCATTGTGCCAACTGCCTCGACAGTTACGCCTTCAACAGTTTCAACGCCTCTTTGCGGAGTTGCCTCTTCTTCACAAATGTTAACGTCAAGTACAGTTTCCAATTATTCTTGGAATCGTAATGGTGTGGCACTTTCTCCTGCAATTACGACAAATTCATTAAGTGTTTTAGGTAATTCAGTAGCTGCTGGAACCTATAATTATTCAGTAACAACTTCAAACGCAACAACCAATTGCACAGCAACCAGTAATGCCGTTGCCATCACAATATTGTCAAAACCTGCTGGTCCAGTTATTTCTCCATCAACGCTTTTAACACCCATTTGTGGTTCATCAACGCAGACTTTAACGGCATCAAATATTGGAAGTGCTGTTTATGTGTGGAAACGTGATGGCGTTACATTAGTAGGAAGTACAACCAATACAATAGTCGTGACAGGTACAG
The DNA here is from genome assembly GCA_025356745.1 of Arcicella sp. GTDB lineage: Bacteria > Bacteroidota > Bacteroidia > Cytophagales > Spirosomataceae > Arcicella. Next base: position 7,392 of record JANXRS010000022.1, on the reverse strand, counting down.
ATGTTTCAACAGAAGGAACGTATAATTATACGGTTTCTTCACAGAATTCATCGGGTTGTGTTTCAGATGACTCTGCTCCTTTGACCTTAAAAATATCACCCAAACCTGCTACTCCAACGATTACGACTGCTAATAGTACCAATACACTTTGTGGTTCATCAACGCAAACCCTTACTGCAAGTGGTGGTGCAAGTTCGTATGTTTGGAGACGTGGAAATACAATTTTATCTACCACAAGCAGTAGTTTGACTGTTAGTGGAAATGATGCAACTGGAACATTTCTTTTTACAGCGGCTTTGGTCAATTCAGTGGGCTGTGTTTCTGATATTTCATCTGGTGTTTCATTAACTTTATCACCAGCTACAGCAGCCCCTTCTATTACAGCCCCTTCTATTACAACACCAATTTGTGGTACTTCTACACAAATTTTAACGGCTTCTTCGGGTGGCACTACTTATTTTTGGAAACGTGCTGGTGTGATAATTGCAGGTTCAACGAATACAATAACAGTTACGGGCAATGACGTGACAGTTGGAGATATTTATAATTATACGGTAGCTACTGAAAATTCGTCAGGTTGTGTATCGTCAGAATCAGCACCTTTCTCTCTAAAAGTATCACCAAAACCAATAACTCCAATAATTACGCCAGCTACTTTTACACCAAATATCATTTGTAATGCAGATTTTAAAATTTTAACTGCAACAAGCGGAGGAACAAGTTATACTTGGAAACGTGATGGTGTTGCCGTAACGGGTTCGACAACAAATAATTTGCTTAATGTAGTAGGTACGGACGTTACTATTGGAGGAACTTATGTTTACACCGTCTCTTTAACAAATTCAGTTGGTTGTGTTTCTGATGATTCTCAAACGGGTGTTACTTTACAATTGTTTCCAACTTCACCTCCAAAACCAACCATTACTGCCAACGATAAAGTAGTTTTTTGTGAAGGAGGAAGTGTTATATTAAATTATAATCGTGGGATAACTTCGGATGTGAAAATTTGGAGTAGAACTTCGGGAACTGATACCACAACAACTAATACAGACGGAATTACAGTTCGTAGCACAAATACCTTCACTGTTAAAACTAAAGATTCAAATGGTTGTTTGTCTCCATCATCTAACCCATTTTTAGTAACCGTTAATTTATTGCCAGCCAAACCAATTATTGATAAAGGAAGAGCTGATGCTATTTGTGAACTTGACAGTATAACAATAAGTGTTAGTAATAAAGGAACGGGTAATTATTTATGGAATACTGGCAGAACAACAACAAGCATTACCGTAAGAACTGGTGGAAATTACAGTTTGACTTATACGGATGCAAATTTATGTACCTCTTTGCCATCTCTTCCTTTTGTGCTGACAATCAATCCATTACCTGCAAAGCCAACCATTTTGAATCTTAATAAAAATGAATTTTGTTATAGAGAATTTACTTCTCTTAAAGCTAGTTCAACAACTTCTGGAGCTACTTTTCAATGGGATTACTTAAATAATACAGGAAACCAAATTGATGTTTCTGGTTCTTCTAAAAAGACGCAAGATGAAATTATTAAAATTAGTGTAAGAGCTGTATCAGTTTTTTTAAATAGTAGTGTTAATAATTCTTGCAAGTCGAAAGAAAGTTCTGATTTTATAACTATTACAGTATATCCGCTACCAACAACTCCCAATATTATAGTAAGTGGTCCGATTACTTTCTGTCCCGATTCAACGGTGAATTTAACTTCAACAGATTCGCCTAATGGTGTTTATAAGTGGATGAATACCAAAGATAATTCCGAATTTAGTGATAAGAAAATAGTGCTTATTGATACCACAAGTAAGTATTTTAATTCGTCACCACTTGGAAAAATAGGTAAATTTTATGTCCGAACAATTAGTAATAAAAATTGTGTTTCAGATACATCTAAAAATGTAACGATAACAGTCCGTGATGCACCGCAACCTGCCAGTATTTTACCTTCGCCCATCTCCGCAACTGTTTGTGAGGGGGGAACAGTTGTTTTAAAAGCTCTGGTAGCAAACGGCAATGTGAAGACCTATAGCTGGCGAGATGAGGCAACTCAAAATGAAGTTTCTACTGAACAAGATGTTCCTGTGTCTAAGTCGGGAACGTTTAGCGTTAGAGTTAGAGACACTTTCGGTTGTTTTGCAGCCAATTCAAAAGTGCTGAAAGTAACCATTAGCCCGCTACCAACAAAACCCATTATCTCAATTTTAAAAGCGAAGATTTTCTGTGATGAAGACAGCACCATTGTACAATCAAGTATTCCAAGCACAACGATGAATGGTAATAAAAATGTGTACCGTTGGATTGTGGATGGACAAACCGTTTTAGAATCTACATCACGCACATTTTCTTGGAAAAAAGCGAGTACTATTTCAGTAGCAGTAACAGATTCAAATGGTTGTAAAGCCCTTGCCGTTTCAGATACAATCAGAACAACGGTGAATCCTTTACCTACTTCACCTGCTATTACAGTGCGTGGAGCAATTCCTTTTTGTGCGGATAAAAGCGTTACATTAAGTGCTGTTGGAACAAATGACGTTTCCTATAAATGGAACACGGGAGCAATTACTGCAAATATTAATACTAATGTTGCGGGAAATGTAACGGTGCAAGCCGTCAATGGTTTTGGCTGTTTATCAAAGCCTTCGCAAGGGGTTCAAGTACGAGTAAACGCATTACCGATAGCACCAAAACTAACAGCAAATGGTGAAACTACCTTTTGTGAAGGCTCGAAAGTAAGGATAGTTTCATCAAGTCCATCTCAAGCATATTGGTGGCGAAGTACGACGGATTCAGTTGGGAAAGGAGATGATTTATCTTCTATATTTGCTTCCAAAACAGGTAATTATTTTGCAAAAGTTCAAAATGATAATGGTTGTATTTCCTTAGCTTCTGCACCAATTGCCGTTGATGCTCGCCCAAATCCAACTCCAACGGTTATTAAAAAAATTGGCACTTTTACGCTTGATGCTCAAGGAGTAGGCGATGAAAATGGGTACATTTGGCGATTAAATGACGTGATTAAACCAGAATTAACTACCAGAATTATTAAAGCTAAGCAAGATGGTGATTATAAAGTTCATGCAAGTATCGCTTATACAGGATTAGCAGGATTGACAAGTAGTGCGGGAGGTAAATTAGTTTGTTATTCAAATACTTCGAGTGTAATTAAATATGTGCAAGATTTGACATTTAACGGATTCAGCGTTTTTCCAAATCCAAGCTCAAGTGGAGAAATAAATGTGGAGGTAATTGAAGATTTAATTGGAGCAAATCTTGCCATTTATGACCTTTACGGACAACTCATTGTAGACTATAAAGTTGATAAATTTAATACTTTGAAAAAGATTCAACTCCCTAATTCTTATGGCAATACTTACATTGTGAAACTTGCAACAGATGGTTTTGTTAGAACACGAAAGGTAATAATACTTAAATAGCAGAATTTTGTCAGTAAACATAAAAATGCCGATTGGGAACTATTAATTCCAAATCGGCATTTCTATTTTTGCGAATTACTTAAATATCACAAATCAAAACCCCTTGTTTCAAAGAGGCAATTTTGTCTGTTTTAGCAGGGATAAATTCTTGACCTACAAAACCTTTATAACCCGTATCTAAAATTGCTTTCATGATAGCTGGATAATTCAATTCTTGCGTATCGTCAATTTCATTACGACCTGGAACCCCCCCTGTATGATAATGAGAAATGTATTGATGATTCTTTTTAATCGTTGCAATTACGTTCCCTTCCATGATTTGCATGTGGTAAATATCATACAACAATTTGAATTTATCTGAGCCTACCATCTCACATAACACTGAACCCCATTCAGTATGGTCGCATTGGTAATCTTTATGATTCACTTTTGAATTCAACAACTCCATCGAAACAGTAACATTGTGTTTCTCAGCAGTTTTCATTATACGTTGAAGTCCTTTCTTACAGTTAATTAATCCTTGGTCATCGGAAAGTCCATCACGATTTCCTGAAAAACAAATGACATTCTTAACCCCAGCATTAGCTGCTTTTGGAATTAAATCTTCGTAAAAAGCCACTAACTGGTCGTGGTTTTGCACTTTATTAAAGAAATTGGTTAAACCCATTCCTTTTGGATAATCCCCCCAACCCATTGCCGAGGTAAGATCATATTTTTTCAAGATTTCCCATTCGGCTGGTCCCGTCAGTTCCAGAGACTGCATTCCAATTTCTTTGGCAGCTTTACACAAATCCTCAAAAGGAATTGCACTGTAACACCAACGGCAAGCAGAGTGATTTATACGCCCCTTCAAAGCCGTACCTATCTGATTATCAGCCGCTTTAATGCGGTTGCTGAGTGAACTTGTAAGCAAAGTTGCCGATGCTAAACCGAAACCTTGAAGGGCGTTTCGGCGTGAGATTGGTTTTTCCATTTTTTAAATTTCTATTCGTTATCAGAAGACAGACTCTTTGAATTCTACTCAAAAATCAAGGAAATTTACAATAAGTTTTTGGAAAAACTATCCCGTTGGTTGCTATTTTAATTTCTCCAACCTTTCATGACTTCCAAAGTCTCAAAAGCTACTTTTTGATTATATTCAAAAGCTAAACTTTTATGGTTTACTAAATCCACAATTGTACCGATAAAACACAGTCCACCAGTGAAAAAATAGAGAATTCCCATCCCAATTTGGTCAGTCAAAAAACGTTGAATCCCCGCAAAACCAAAGAAACCAATAATGGTAGTTACTAAGATAAGGGTCGTATCACGTCTTTTGTTTTGATACATCATGGCAAAGGTTTTTTGTTTTTCTTCGTCCATATCTTTAATCAAATTTTGGACAAACATTGATTCTTCGATTTCAAGATTCGATAGCATCATCATTATAGTTGAATTCATGATTTTATTGATTAACTTTTGAAATAATGTATTAATTTTTAATGTTTTATTACAAAAAATGAATTTCGTATTAATCGAAATATTCTTATCAGAATCACCACTAAAGCAAATATTCCAAGCGGATGATGATGAAAAGATTCTTTAATTTGACCGTGAAAAATAAACGAAATTGAATGTCCTAATCCACAGCCTGGGCAAAATGAAAACCCTAAATTCTTTATAGGACACAACGTAAAATGTGTTTCCGAAGGATTCATCAAGGCTAACCAAGTGAGTCCGCCAATCCAGAAAATGAGCTCTATATTTATTCGTTTCAACATTGTGTGTCAAAGGTGAGAGAGTTTTGAGAATTTGCAATCGTTTTCTACACGAAGTATCGGTATTGTAGTATGACCAAGCCTTTTTGAAGTATGGACTAAATATTTATTACACAAAATGAACTAAACTGAAAAATAGAAACGTTTAGAAAGTATATTTGCAAAAGAATGAACAAAACTTTGACTCGCATATTTTGCCTTTTTATGGCTTTCCAAGTGCTTTTTGCTAGCACAGGATTTTCAATGTACGAGCATTTTTGCAAAATAAAAGGTTTAACAACTTATTCATTATCTACCCCAAAAAAATCTTGTTGTTCGCTTAAAAAACAAGCAACAGAAAACTCAAAGAAGTCAATTCTAAAAAGAGCTAAATGTTGTTCTGACCAAGTTTCGCTGTATAAAATCAGTCCAAATGCCTCTCAGGGTGTTAAAATTGATTTCAAAAATTCTTCTCTTGCGTGGATTAATACGCCACTATTCACTTACTCATACGCAGACACAAGCGAAAGTATTTCTTTCAATACCCTTCATTATTCTAATTTTGCTCCTCCATTATCTGGGAGAGACCGACTCATTTTTATCCAATCTTTCTTAATCTGAAATTGTCTTCTTTCTGAGTAATTACACGATAAATTATTATCGATGATTCACTTCCGTACGTCTTTTCTTATTTTTAATTACTCAAAAATGATACAGTTTTTGTAGTAAATCTTTCCTTCATAATCAAAATACATAAAATGAAAAAATCAATTTTCTTAGGCTTCATGTTGAGCCTTTCTTTGGGCGTATTCGCTCAAAGAAAAACTCCTAATTCGCAGGTAGGAAACGACAAGAAGATGGGAACATCTTTAGATTCGGAAGTTCAATTGAGTGTGAACAAGATGTTGGTAAGTTATTATGCTGTGAAAAATGCTCTTATTTCTGATGATGGGAAAACGGCAAATTATCAAGCTGGTGAATTAGTAAAAACGCTTGCTGTTGTGCCAATGGCAAAAATGACCGAAGAACAACACAAAATTTTTATGGGATTGTCGGACAAGATAAAATTTGATGCAGAACATATTAACGAAACTATGAATGTAAAGCATCAAAGAGACCATTTTAACGATTTATCGAATAATATTTTTGCTTTGGTAAAAGGCTTAAAAGCGAATGTTAATCCAGTTTATCAACAATACTGTCCCATGAAAAAGGCCTATTGGTTGAGTGACAATGCCACTGTGAAAAATCCTTATTATGGAAAAGCAATGCTTACTTGTGGGAAAGTTACGGAGACTTTAAAATAATAAAAAAATGAAAAACAGAACACAAATATCAATGGTTATCATTGGCTTTTTTATTGCTTCTTGCACAAAAACAGATAATGCTCAACCAGTGTTAGCTATTAATTATCCAGCAGCTTATGTTGTAAATGGAACGAGCAGTACACTTTCGGTAATTAATTTGAATACCAATGAGGTTGCTAATTTAATTCAACTTACCGATGATGTGAGTGGTATGACTCATAATGGAGGCGGGAAATTTTTACAATATCCTCATCACGTTTATTTGAATCCTGCTAAAAACCAAATTGCTATTGCCGCCCCAGGCATAGATTTAAGTGGAGGACATGGGGTTGTTACGCACGGAGGAACTGCCAAAGTTGTGATTATTGATGCTGTGAAGGGAGTAAATATAAAACTCATCTCAGTACCTTTAATGAACCATAATGCAATTTATTCGCCTGACGGCACAGAAATTTGGACATCTCAAATTGATGAAAAAGGTACAGTTTTAGTATTTGATGCAAATACTTATAACCTCAAAAGTACAATTTCAGTAGGAAAAGAACCTGCCGAAGTTACGTTTTCAAGTGATGGTTCTTTAGTTTTTGTGGCAAATGGTATGGATAATTCAATTTCTGTTATTAACCCAGTGACTAAAACAATCATAGCTACAATTCCAGTTGGTAAAAATCCTGTAGGTGCTTGGATGGGTTCGGATAATCGGATGTATGTAGATAATGAAGATGGACAAACGGTTTCTATTATTGACCAGGTTCAACGCATTTAAAAGTACAATAAAACTGCTTGGAAAAATACAAATTGAGCTTATTTTGGATAATGAAAAAAGATTCAATTTAAGATAAAACCTAAAAATGAAGTATTTATGTTAACATAAACCTAAAACCAGAT
>JANXRS010000502.1 GCA_025356745.1 Arcicella sp. | reverse complement strand
CATCAATTTATTATTTCTGGCAAAATTACAGTTATAAAATTGTACTATTCATTGATTTTAAACTCAAAATTGCATTTTTAAATGCGTTCAACCTGAATAGTATTGAACTTTCAAAATATTTTGAAAGTATTTTATAATAGTTGTTCTTATAAACAAAGTCAGAAATTATGGAGAAATTTAAGACAAAATTGGCATAATCTTTAGCCTATAAATAGGGCTAAAGTTAAATTTTAGACAAAAAAAATAGTTAATAACTGATAAAACGTTTAAAAACTGAATTTTAAACTAAATTTGATTATTTTTATCTTTACAAATAAATGAATTTTCTGAATTGATAAGAAGTTGAATCCTTAATTTATAACGGTCATCACTAAATTCATACCAAATCCTTAATAAAAAATGAAGAAAATCTTGCTCATTCTCAGCGTACTTTCGCTGGTAAGCTGTCAAAAAAATGTATATTTAACAGGTTCTTTAATGTACCAATTTCAAGAAAATGAACTTGATTTAACTCGAATTCAGTATTATAACGACAATCCACTATATCTTGAACGTGAAGTGCCATCATCTGATGCCAATATAAAATCTGGAAAAGTTATTTTTAAAAATGGAAGATATATAAATCGTATCTCCTTAGAAAAAGGAACGCCTGGACTATTGCAAAAAGAAAATGCAGGACATTTATTGTTGGCTTTTGAGAAAGGCAAAGAAGATAACTCATTACGTTTTGGACCAGTTGTTGGTGAAAAAGGTGAGTTTTTTTACCAATTAGTTGATTCACAAGGAAGTACAAATTTTTCAAGATTGGATTATGAAGATAATAAGTATTTAGTAATTTATAAAAAACCTCGTGTGAGAATTATGCTTTCAAAAAGTGTGTTGAATAATTTAAAAATTAAGGTTAGACGGATAAAGGGAAATAAAGTGCAGTAATACTACATGTATAGATTTTATGTGCCAAGGAAGATTTCGTGTTGAACGAAGCCTTCCTTTTTTATTTACTGAAGCGTTAAAACTCATTTTTTTTTAGTATGCTTGCATAATAAAAAAATCTTTTACAATTTTGTGTTGTTATGCAGTGCATAATAAATTTATTCTTTAATAGTAATCCAATGAAAGCAGATAAAACCGTTGACTACCACATAAAATTAGGCTGGCACGCCATCAGTAGAATGTATAATTCCTACGCAATTTCTTCGGATATAACGATGGCAATTGGTTATGTCTTGTTAAATATTGATAAAAAAGGTACACCCGCCACTAAAATCGCTCCTGCTTTAGGATTAGAACCACGCAGTTTGACCCGAATGTTAAAATCATTGGAAGATAAAAAGTGGATTCGTCGAGAAATTGATGAAGATGACCGCCGTGTGGTAAATGTATATTTGACCGAGGAAGGAAAACGAAAAAGAGATTTTGCTCGTCAGGGAGTAATTCTATTTAATGATGCTATTTATGAGAAAATAGGAGAAGAAAAACTAAATGTTTTTTTTGAAGTAATGCAAAAAATAAATGAAGTAGTAAACAATGACACAGCAAATTATAAAGCTGAAAACTTGTTGGAAGAAATGATTTAAGACCGTTGAGATAAGTCACTAAATAATTTTTACAATAATTTGGATGCCAATCTTGCATACCACTTTTTTATTTGTGTATATTTACAGATAATTAGTATGCAAGCATACTAATTATGATTTACAGCAGAACGATTAGTTTTATAAAAATCTCATAATCAGTATTTTAAAATAAAAAAATATGTTACTCACAGATAGCAAAGCTTCTATAAAAGGCGGCGAATTTTTAATTAAAGACATTGAAGCTTCGGAGATTTTTATTCCTGAAGAATTTACTGAAGAGCAAAAAATGATTGCTCAAACCTGTTTAGATTTCCTTCGCACGGAAGTTCACCCTCGTTTAGATGACGTTGATTATGCCAAAAATACTGATTTGATGGTAGAATTAATGGACAAAGCAGGTGAATTAGGTTTACTAGGAACTGCGATTCCAGAAGAATATGGTGGTTTTGGGATGAACTTCAACACATCAATGTTAGTAGCGGAGGCTTGCGGTGGTGGACATTCATTTTCGGTGGCGTTGTCTGCCCACACGGGTATCGGAACTTTACCAATTTTATATTATGGAACGGAAGAACAAAAATCTAAATATTTGCCAAAACTTGCTTCTGGCGAGTGGAAAGCAGCCTACTGTTTAACTGAACCAGATTCGGGTTCAGATGCAAATTCAGGAAAAACAAAAGCAGTTTTGTCGGAAGATGGGAAAAATTTTATCCTCAACGGGCAAAAAATGTGGATAACTAACGCTGGTTTTGCAGATTTATTTATTGTTTTTGCCAAAATAGATTCCGATAAATCTCTATCGGCTTTTATTGTGGAGAAAACCTTTGGCGGAATTAGTATGAATGAAGAGGAACGTAAGATGGGAATCAAGGGTTCTTCAACTCGTCAAGTGTTTTTTACGGATTGTGTTGTTCCTGTTGAAAACCAATTGTTTACTCGTGAAGGAGGATTTAAAATTGCGGTAAATATTTTGAATATTGGTCGTATTAAATTGGCTTCTGCCGTATTGGGTGCTTGCAAAGGCGTAATTGGTCAGTCGGTTAATTATGCGAATGAACGTAAACAATTCGGAACAGCCATTAGTAATTTTGGAGCCATCAAACACAAAATTGCAGAAATGACCGTGAAAGTATTTGCTTCAGAATCAGCGTGTTACCGTGCAGGACAAAATATTGATGATGCTATCCAAGACCTTTTGTCGGGGGGAATGGATTCGGCACAAGCGAAATTAAAAGGTGTTGAGCAATTTGCGATTGAATGTGCTATGTTAAAAGTTCATGGTTCAGAAGTCTTGGATTTTGTGGTAGATGAAGGTGTACAGATATACGGAGGCATGGGATTTTCAGCCGAAGCACCCATGGATAGAGCGTATCGTGATGCCCGTATCAACCGAATTTTTGAAGGTACAAACGAAATTAACCGTTTGCTTTCAGTGGGGACAATTGTGAAACGTGCCATGAAAGGCGAATTGAACTTAATGCCTGCGGCGATGGCGGTAGGGAAAGAAATTATGGCAATTCCAGATTTTGCAGAGCCAGAAGAAGGAATATTAATGGCAGAAAAGAAGGTAATCAAGAACTTAAAGAAAGCCAGTTTGATGATTGCGGGAGCAGCATTACAGAAATTTATGATGAAATTTGAGCATGAGCAAGAAATAATTATGAATTTGGCGGATATGTTAATCGAGCTTTATGTAGCAGAATCAGCTTTATTAAGAGTTGAAAAATTAATTGGTATTCGTGGTGAAGTGGCTTGTGAATTGCAGAAAGATGCCGCCATGATATACTTACACAATGCCGTTGACAAAGTCAATAATGCAGGAAAATCGGCCATTACAAGTTTTGCCGAAGGAGATGAACTTAGCGTAATGTTAATGGGATTAAAACGCTTTACAAAAATTGCACCCATGAATTTGAAAGATGCCCGCCGACGTATTGCCGAAGCATCAATTGAAAAGAATGGATATTTATTTTAACATATATTTGGGTTAGATAGACAAAAGAGGCGGATATTCTGCCTCTTTTTTTGTGTGGAGAATTTCCATAGTTCATAACAGGATATAACCATTTAAAACAATCTTGGTGAAAAATCTTCTTAAAAAAAGAAAAAATAACTATATTTGGAATATTCAAATAAAAATATTTTCAGTATGGCGATTAGTTTAGTTAAGGGACAAAAAATTAACATTGGTTTATCTAAAATTAGTGTTGGCTTGGGTTGGGATCCAAATGAAGGTACTGGTCACGACTTTGATTTAGATGCGTCTGCGATTATGATTAATTCAGAAAGAAAATTATTGAGCGATAATCATTTTATTTTTTATAATAATTTGTGTGGTTTAGGTCATACAAAGCCAAATGAATGTGCTAAAAATAATTGTTCTCCTGGCATTTATGGATTACTTCATACTGGTGATGATCCTGACGGTAAAAGTAGCGATGGAGACGATGATGAAGCAATTGAAATTGACTTGTCAAAAGTTCCACAAGAAGTAAATGAAATTCTTTTTGTTGTAACCATAGATGAATTTGAAGCAAGAAAACAAAACTTTGGACAAGTTAGAAATTCATATATTAGAATCGTTGATAATTCTAATAATCAAGAAATAGCCAAATATGAATTGGGCGAAGATTTTTCTATTGAAACGGGCGTAGAATTTGGCAGACTTTACAAAAGGGATAACAAATGGAAATTTGAGGCATCGGGAATTGGTTATAAAGAAGACTTAGCCTTCTTTTTGTCTAAATACTTCCAAGGACAAATAATTAAATAACCTACTGACAGTCAGTCGATTGTTTAGATAAATTGCATCCATTATTAACTCCATGAAAACATATAAACATTATTCTTTTGACCTTTGGCTTACGCTTATTAAATCAAATCCAGTTTTCAAAAAAGAAAGAGCATTATTCTTTCATCAACATCTTAATGCTACTAAAAAATCAATAGAGGAAGTGGAAATGGCTTTTCGCCGAGTGGATTTGATGAGTAATGCTATCAACCAAAAAACGGGTGGTAACCTTGAGGCTGAAGAAATGTATTTAATGGTTATTTATGAACTAAATGGTTCAAATTCTACTTTTGAAAACGTTGATATTAAATGGCTATTACACGAAATGGATCAACTTTTCTTCCGATATATTCCCACAATTTACAACGCTGAGACGCTTTCCACGTTAAATACACTAAAAGAAATCCCTAATGTTTCGATGAGTATTTTAAGTAATACTGCGTTCATTAAAGGCTCGACGTTGAGAGTAGTTTTGAAGCATTTAGGATTAGACCAACTTTTTAATTTTCAACGCTATTCTGATGAAGTGGGAATGTCGAAACCTAATCCTCAATTCTTTAGTTTGATGATTGAGAATGTCCACGCTATCAGACAAAATGATAATATAAGTCTCCAAGAAATAATACATATTGGTGATAACTTTGTTGCAGATATTTTGGGAGCTAATAACTTGAAAATTAATAGTTTTCTAATTAATTCAAATAATAATACGATAGCTGATTTATTAAAATAATGCAATATACATACTCATTACATAAAATTGACAATACTGATAATTTTGGGTTCAGTCCCGTAAAATACAGTAAATTTAAGTACGGAGACGACTCAATTGCAAAGGAATTTGGCAATGATTTAGCAGACGGTTTTATTGAAAATCATCTCTCAAAAACCCCTATTCTTAACCAAACGGTTGTCATATCAAGTCCTTATGCTTTTATTCCTACGGCAACTTTTGGTATGAAAAATTATTTCGTTTTTCGATTGAATAGATGGTTAGCCGAAAATAATTTACCCGTTGTTCAAGAAACAAAAGTCACTCGAAGTATTACTTATAAAGAAGATTACGGAGAATTGGACGAAGCACAACGCTTAAGTTTAATTGGCAATGATAAATTTCACATTGATAAGGATTTCTTGAAAGATAAAACTTTAATTTTTTTAGATGACATCAGAATTACGGGAAGTCATGAAAGGATGATTACGAAGATGTTGAAGGAGTATGATTTAGAAAACCAAACGCACCTTTTATATTTTGCTGAACTTACAAATAGAAATATTCATCCAAATGTTGAAAATTTTCTGAATTATTATCACGTAAAATCCATCTTTGATTTAGATGATATTATCAAAAGTGACAGATTTTCCATCAATACCCGAATTGTAAAATATATCTTAAATAGTGAGTCTAATTCGTTCAAAATATTCATTCAAAATCATTCAGATACTTTTCTTGAATTACTTTATAATATGGCGATTGGGAATAGTTATCACACAATTACTGCATATCAAGAGAATTTAAATTTATTAAAATTACAGCTTTTAATGGTTGGTCAAACTCAAAATATAATACTTACATAATATGGCAATTAACTTACAGAAAGGACAACGAGAATCAATCAATGCTCCTAAATTTACGGTTGGATTGGGTTGGGATACAAATAGTTCTTCAACAGGAACGGCTTTCGATTTGGATGCCTCCGTTTTTATCATGGGTGAAAACAAGAAAATATTATCGGATAGTCATTTTGTTTTCTACAATAATCCAAAAACTCCCGATGGAGCAGTTGAACACACCGGCGATAACCTCACGGGCGATGGGGATGGTGATGATGAGCAAATCAAGGTGGATTTATCAAAAATTGATGCCAAGGCTACTGAGATTTGTATTGTCGTAACCATTCACGAGGCGGAAAGTAGAAAGCAAAATTTTGGGCAAGTTCGTAATTCTTACATAAGAATTTTCGATTCGAGTGCTAACACTGAAATTTTAAAATATGAACTTGAAGAAGACTTTTCAATTGAAACTGCCATTGAATTTGGTAGAATTTATAAGCGTGGAACGGATTGGAAATTTGAAGCCGTTGGTTCGGGAATGAAAGGAGGACTAGAAGATTTTTTAACTAAATATAACTAAAATAATCATGGCAATTAATTTATCAAAAGGTCAAAAAATTGACCTTAGAAAAGAATCAGGTTCAGAACTTACTAACTTTTGCGTTGGTGCAAACTGGGGAGCAATCGAATCTAAAGGCTTTTTTGGGTTATCAACCAATAAAAAAAGTGTAGATTTAGATTTGAGTTGTATCTTGGTCGATAACAACAATAATATGACTGATTTTATTTATTCACCGCTTTATAGCTTGTCAGCTTTACAAAAATTTGGTTTACAAAAAGGTAAACTAACTACTTCTGATAATGCTATGAGACACACTGGCGATGATTTACAGGGTGATTCGGATGGCGATGATGGGTTGGATAATGAAATTATTACGGTAGATTTAACGAAAATCAATCCAAATATTTCAAAAATATACTTCTTCTTGAATAACGTTGGAAAAGAAGATTTCTCAATGATACCTTACGCTAAAATTCGGATGTTTGAGGGAACCGCAACAAAAGTAAATTCGGTTTTTGCCTCATATAATGTCTCTGCTGAGTCGCAGTACAAAGGAAAAACCGCCCTTATTTTGGGCAAATTATACAAAAGAAACGACCAATGGAAATTTGATGCCATCGGTGACCCAACGGAAGATTCATTTTTAGGACAAACCATTCAAAGAATTATGCAATCGTATTTGTAAAATTCTAAAAAAATACCACCCGCAAGGGTTCAAACACATGAGAAGATTACCCGTATATTTATTATTAGATACGTCAGGTTCGATGAGTGGCGAGCCTATCGAAGCCGTTAAAAATGGCGTGCAAGTAATGATTAGTTCATTACGTCAAAATCCTCAAGCCATTGAAACCGCTTTTATCAGTATCATTACTTTTGATACTACGGCACAGCAAATTGTTCCTTTAACGGATTTGGCTTCTTTCCAAATGGTTGATTTGAAGGCTTCGGGCGTAACGGCTTTGGGCGAAGCTCTCAAATTGGTTAGTAGTTGTATGGAACGGGAAGTTGCCAAAACTACGATGGAACAAAAAGGTGATTGGAAACCTCTGGTTTTTATTATGACGGATGGTATTCCAACCGATAATTGGCAAAATGGCTTGACTGAATTCAAAAAGCATAAAACGGCTTTCACCATTGCCTGTGCGGCGGGTAATGGGGCAGATACAAACGTTTTAAAACAAATTACGAACGATGTAGTAAGCCTTGATACGGCAGATAGTGGCAGTATTGCGAAATTCTTTTTGTGGGTTACGGCTTCCATCGGTGTATCTTCAACCAAAGTAGAAGATAGCGGAAAAGAAGTTCAAGGTTTGAAAGAATTACCTCCACCACCCTCAGAATTGAATATTGTTGTGTAGCTTTCGGCTGTTGGCAGTTGGCTTTCGGCATTAGAAAATCGAAATCTTCCGATTTGTCAGGTTTTCATATTCCTGAAAATGTTATCATATTAAAAAGTCAAAATGAGAAGATTACCCGTTTATTTTTTATTAGACACTTCTGGTTCAATGTATGGCGAACCCATTCAAGCCTTAAATAACGCTTTGAGTGGCATGATAAATACGCTCAGAATGGACGCACAAGCGTTGGATTCTTTGTGGATAAGTATCGTGACTTTTGATAGAGAAGTCAAAGAAATAGTTCCTCTGACGGAATTAGCCGCTTTTCAATTGCCCGAAATTACCTGTCCGCAGAGTGGACCTACGCATACGGGAAGAGCCTTGGAAATGCTGTACCAAAAAGCGAAAACTGATATTATCAAAGGCAGTCCAACGCAAAAAGGAGATTGGAAACCTTTGTTATTTCTTTTTACGGACGGGAAACCCAATGATTTACAACTCTATAGAGAGATGATTCCCCAAATTAAATCACTTAATTTTGGGGCAATTATTTGTTGTGCCGCAGGTAAATTAGCCGATGATAGTCTTTTGAAAGAATTAACCGATACCGTAATTCATTTAGACAATGCCGATAGTGCCACGTTAAAACAATTTTTCAAGTGGGTTTCAGAAACCATTGAACAAGGAAATAAAAGTCAAGGAACGGGCGAAACAATTGCTTTGCCCCCTCCTCCAAGCGAAATAAATATAGTCATATAATGTACATCCTTCATATTATAATTAATGTCCTCATTGTTGGACTGTTTCTTTATTCAAAATTATTGCCTTACAAAGACAAACTGAGCGGTCAATTTAAAAGTGCTTTTGATTTTTTTAGTAGCATATTTACGCCAGTTCTTAACAGTTTAAAATCATTATTTAAACCTTTTGAGGTTGGACAAGGATTATCCGTTGATATGACACAACTTGTCTTGTTGGTAATTCTATTGTTGTTGAATTGGTTTTTTTAAGAAAATATGAGAAGACTTCCTTCTATTTTTTGATTACAGACAGAACTCACGAATGTAGAAGTAATAAATTTGACGTAAATAGAATCAACTACGAATGAACGAAATTAAGCAATATATCAGCGAACTCTTAACCCAAAATAACGTGCCTATTCCTAAAAATAGGATGAAGCTTTTTGAGGAGTTTGCTCAAGATGAAACCAATATCAATACCGTCAAGGTTATACAAGAAAACGAGAAAATGATAGTAGATAATTGGAAAATAAAGTCCACCATACAAGACATTATTGAAAAACATCTTGTCATTCCCAATGCAATGGTTGGCAAATTTTACGAAGCCAAACTGGATTTTGTAAAATTAGGAATGAATGATATTATCTTTTCCGAATTTGAAGATTTATTGAGTTACGGTTTGGAATACGACAACGAAACGGAAACTATCAAGGGTGATCCGACGCAAAGTGGTGATTTTAAAATAAAAATGAAGTTTAGAATATCAGGCGAACTTGAAGACTCAACGCTGAATGAAAAGCAAGTTTCTCTAATCATAAATGCAAATCCAAAATCGCTTTGGAAAGACCTGCCAAGTACTCAAACCGAGGATAATTATTGGAAGGCAGACAATGCCCAAGATTTTCAACCATTGGGTAATAAACATTTGGTAGTTGCTTCAAAAAGAGGACGTTCTCATGCCAACGTTGGTTCGTTCAGAGATGATGATTTTGCCTTCAAAAATTTTCCCGAAACAGGTTGGAATGTGGTTTGCGTTGCCGATGGTGCGGGCAGTGCCACACTCGCCCGACAAGGTTCAAAAATTGCCTGTGATGGTATTATTGACTACTTTACAGAAAATTTAAACGCAGCATCTTTCTCAGAATTTGATAGTCTTATTCAGGAACATAACGCAGGAACAGGCGAGGATATCCAGAAAAAACTCAATCTTTTTGTGTATAATAAATTAGGCCGTGCTGCCTTTAATGTTCATCAAAAATTAGAAGATTTTGCTTTAAAGACAGAAACAAATCTCAAGGATTTTCATAGTACGTTGATTTTTGTTTTGTTCAAAAAATATGAATTTGGTTATGCCATTCTCTCTTTTGGCGTGGGCGATTGTCCGATTGGGTTGTTAAATAAGGATTTGACCGAAATTAAATTAATGAATTGGTTGGATGTGGGTGAATACGGTGGCGGTACCAGATTTATCACCATGCCCGAAATATTCAGTAGTGATAAATTTGGCACTCGTTTTGGCTTTAAATTAGTGGAAGATTTCTCGTATCTGATGCTAATGACGGATGGAATTTACGACCCAAAATTTGTGGTAGAAGCCAATTTGGAAAAGATTGAAAAGTGGCAAGAATTTTTGGAAGATTTAGGAGGAAATAATGAAGAGAATATTAAAGTAGAATTTAAAGCTGAGAATTTGGAAGTAGCTAATCAACTTTCAGCTTGGATGGATTTCTGGAGTCCAGGAAACCATGACGATAGAACTTTGGCAGTTATATTTTAAACCACGTTTTCAAAAAATATAATGAGCGTAATTACAGTAAAATCAATTATTAATGACTCCACCTATCAATACGTTGATAATGGAAATCCTAAGAGTGGGACGGCAAAAAATGTCTATTTCAGTCCTGATAGGAAATACGTTGTCGCTATTTTTAAAGATAAGCAAGACTTCAACCAAAAGGAACGCCTTACAAAGATTGTTACGCAATATTACAACGCTATCAAATCTAAAGAAGCGGGAGATTATTACTTAGAGGAAATCTACCGTTGGCCCACGGACGTAATTGAAACCAATGGAAAAACGGGATTAATTGTGCCGATATATAATCCAAAATTTTTCTTTAAAACGGGTTACGCCACCAGTGATTTAATCAAAGGGGAAGAGAAAAATGGAAAATGGTTTGCGGGTTCAAAATTTAGAAATAGACTTTTCCCATTACGTTTAGATGAAAGCGAATTAGGGAATTGGTTGGGCTATTTTCAAATATGCGTCAATTTGGCAAGGGGTGTAAAGAAAATGCACCAAATGGGATTGTCACATTCAGATTTATCTTATAATAATGTGTTGGTTGACCCCGTGACAAAATCGGCCTGTATGATTGATTTAGACGGATTGGTAGTACCAGGATTATACGCTGCGGAGGTAATTGGAACGGCTGATTTCATTGCTCCAGAGGTTTTGGCGACCAAACATTTGGGGAAAACTGACCCGAACCGTAAACTCCCAAACCGTCTTACTGACCTCCACGCCCTTGCGTGTTTGGTGTATATGTATCTCTTACATAGGCATCCGTTAAAAGGCGGGAAAGTTCATGATTTAGATACCGAAAAAGACGATTTATTGTCGATGGGCGAAAAAGCCTTATTCATCGAACATCCCACCGATTTTTCCAATCGGCCTAAAATGAACCAAATATCAAAATGGGATACTTATTGGGCAGACGTCGTGAAATTACCTTATACATTAACTGGACCTTATCTGAAAGAATTATTTGACCAAGCGTTTATTAAAGGATTACATAATCCAAATGAACGCCCAAATGCAGATATGTGGGAACAAGCCTTGTTAAAAACCACCGATTTAATGCAACCGTGCAGTAATCCATCGTGTGAACAAAAATGGTACGTTTTTGACAATACTACTACACCACGATGCCCTTTTTGTGGAACTGCTCATCGAGGAACTCTTCCCGTCTTGGATTTGTACTATGAATTCAAACCCACTGTTTGGCGACCTGAAAATCATCGTTTAATGGTTTATAACAATCAATACCTTTTTCAGTGGCACGTTAATCGGAATATTACCAGAAATGAACGCCTTACGGTTGCTCAAAAAGAACCCGTTGGGTATTTTACTTTTCATAATAATGCTTGGGTGTTAGTCAATCAAAAATTGATGGGATTGAAAGATTTAACGGAAGATAAAATGATTGGAATCAACCAAATGGTAGAATTAACCAACGGTAAAAAGCTTTTACTCTCCAAAGAAGATGGCGGACGAGTTGTTGTTATTACCATGGCAAATCAATAAAATTACAAACAAAAAACAGTAAATTATGAATGAATTAATTGAACACATTAACGTTCTTTGGCAAGATATTATTAGTCACCCAGGCAATTCACTTGCCATTATTGGGAATTTAATAATCATAGAAAGTTTGTTATCCGTCGATAATGCCGCCGTCTTAGCAACAATGGTTATGGATTTGCCCCCAAATCAACGGGACAAAGCCCTAAAGTATGGAATATGGGGAGCCTATTTTTTCAGAGGTTTAGCCATGATTTTTGCGGCAGTCCTCATAAAAATTTGGTGGCTTAAACCCCTTGGAGGGCTTTATCTTTTATACTTAGTTTTTGACTGGTGGAAAGGCAAACAAACGGACACAAAAGAGGACGATTTTGTGGATAAAAACTCCAATTGGCTTTATAGAGCCACAGTGGGTTCTTTAGGGACATTCTGGGCAACGGTTGCACTCGTAGAATTGATGGACATGGCCTTTTCGATTGATAATGTTTTTGCGGCGGTGGCTTTCACCCCTAACATTATTTTAGTTTGTATTGGGGTATTTATTGGAATTTTGGCGATGCGATTTATTGCTCAGTGGTTTGTAAAATTAATGGAAAAATATCCTTTTCTTGAAACCGCCGCATTTATTGTTATTGGTATCTTAGGAATAAAGTTGGTGCTATCACTGTATGAGCATTTCTATCCTGAAAGTGCTGTGAGTCAGTTTTTAAGTAGTCATACCGCTGATATTACTATTTCTGTTTTAACCGTGAGTATTTTCTTTATTCCTATCCTTACCTCTTTGTTATTTAATTTCCCGAAAGTTAATAAGGAGTCGTAAGGACAACTACAAGAAATTTTATGGTAAAACTGAATGGAGGTTTTGGTCATTCTTCCATTTTCTATAAAACATTTAGATGTAAAACAAAAAGAGTCACTTTTTTCAAAGTGACTCTTTCCATATACTCAATAATCAGATGATTATTTCTTTTTCTTCTTAACCAATTCTTTAACTTTGGCTGCTCTACCTTGTTTGCCACGAAGATAAAATAATCTTGCACGACGAACTTTACCTCTACGTAATACTTCGATTTTATCAACGTTTGGTGAAAGCAAAGGGAAAATTCTTTCTACACCAATACCATTTGAAATTTTACGAACTGTAAACATTTCACCTGCACCAGCATTACGGCGTTGAATAACTGTTCCTTGGAAAACCTGAATACGCTCTTTAGCACCTTCACGGATTTTTACGTATACATTAATAGTATCACCTGCTGAAAACTCGGGCAAATCTGCACGGCGTGCAGCATTTTCAGCTTCTACGAACTTAATTAAATCGTTCATTTTTTGAAATTTGACTGTTGAAAATTTTGATTTATTTTCCGAAAAAATTACCAGCGGTAGCCTTAAAGGTCTGATTAGCAAGGATTTACTAAGTCGAGATTGCCCAGCCACGTAATTATTTTTGTTTGGGACTGCAAAGGTAGGGAATATATTTCAGAATTGAAAGAGTAAAAAGGTGAAATTACTGTTCAATTTTATATTTATGATTTTATAAAGTTCATATTATTGCATTAGACCGAGAACCCGAAAATTCCCAAAGGTTCTTTGAAAATTATCCATAAAAAAAGCGTCAAGATTATCTTAACGCCTTTTTTATAATTTCTAATTCCTACAAATACTGATTAGCATTGTTAGCGTTCAAATCTTCAAAAGCCAATTTTAAACGGCTTACGAATGTATCTTCACCTTTACGTAACCAAACTCTTGGGTCATAATATTTTTTGTTAGGAGAATCCGCTCCATCTGGATTTCCAATTTGTCCTTGCAAATAACCTTCTTTCGATTTGTAATAACCCAAAATTCCTTCCCAGAATGCCCATTGTAAATCGGTATCAATGTTCATTTTGATAGCTCCGTAAGAAAGTGCTTCACGAATTTCTTCACGTGATGAACCCGAACCTCCGTGAAATACAAAGTTGATTGGTTTCTCTGCCGTTAAACCAAATTTCTCTTTTACGAATTCTTGAGAATTATGTAAAATCACTGGAGATAATTTAACGTTTCCTGATTTATAAACCCCATGTACGTTTCCAAAAGCGGCTGCAATGGTAAAACGAGGAGATATTTTGCTCAATTCTTCGTAAGCATAAGCAACTTCTGAAGGCTGAGTATATAATTTTGATGAATCAATATCTGTATTATCAACGCCATCTTCTTCGCCACCTGTTACGCCTAATTCGATTTCTAAAGTCATACCGATTTTAGACATTCTAGCTAAATAATGCTTACAGATTTCAATATTTTCTTCGATTGGCTCTTCTGACAAATCAATCATGTGTGAAGAAAACAATGGCTTGCCGTGCTGTGCATAAAATGCTTCACCCGCATCCAAAAGACCGTCTAACCAAGGTAATAATTTCTTAGCACAGTGATCAGTATGAAGAATCACTTGTACGCCATAAGCCTCTGCCATAAGGTGTACGTGATGAGCACCCGAAATTCCACCAGCGATTGAGGCTTCTTGCTTTCCGTTTGGAAGTGATTTACCAGCAAAAAATTGAGCTCCACCATTCGAGAATTGAACAATCACGGGTGAATTAACGGCTTTGGCAGCTTCCAAAACTCCGTTTACTGTATCTGTTCCCGTAACATTTACAGCTGGCAAAGCGAATTGATTTTTCTTGGCGATTTCGAAAAGTTCTTGAACGGCATCACCGTGTAAAACTCCTTTCTGAGAAGATAGACTTGACATAATTAATTTTTCTTGTTAAAAATTGTCTTGATTAATTCTTTGGATATTAGAAGGATAAATAAATAGTATAATTTGTTTATTTAATTTTAACAGAATAATATTTTGATAAAATTGTATTTTCCAAATATTATAGATATTTAAGCCACTTCTTTCAATGCAAATATACGAACGTTAAGGCTGTTTTTTATCAAGAACGTTAATTAATGTTAATTGATTGGGCTTATAGAAATATAGCGTAATATTTGTGTTTTGAAAGAAAAACTTAAACGATAATAGCGATAAAATTAAAATTTATACTGATCCCTCTTTCCTTAGATAATATTACTACATTTTCGCAAATTCTTACAAAAAGTGCGTCATCAGTGCCATATTCAAGTCCATTATTGCGACCGAGTTAATACCGAATACTCCAAAATGGATTTTGTTCTTCTTTAATTTTTTCTTGGATAAACTTACGAACCATATCTTGAAAAGCTAATTCATTAATTTTCTTACCTTTCATTTTCTTAGGTAAATCCATTTGAGTGGTTATCTTCAAAGGCTCAATCTTGGTGGCTTCCACAATAACAGCACCATCATTGATATCTAATTCTAAAATTAATCCTGGAAGTCCATAAAGCCGTTCGGGTCCTGCAATAATCGGAATATCTTGGGCAAACCAAGCAATGATTTTTTGCTTTTTGATAGTATCCTGAATCATGGCTTTCATGCAAATATGCCCCGCAACATCTTTAATATCATTCAGAATCTTCCAGTTTAATTGTTTCAAAGAATCCTCCATGATGTAGGTTTTTCCAATCATCTCAAAGACTTCCGTCATACTATTTTTATCGAAATCTCGCTTAATTCCAAAGACTTCTTTCCGACCATTATAATCGTATTTTTCTTCCCATGAATTGAGTTGTTCAGATTGAGTATAATAACTACCTTTTTCATTGAAATAAAGTAACGTATATTCAATTCCCTCATCTCGCCCACCAAACATATAGGCTTGTTTTTCTTTTTCTTGTTTACTAAGATAGGGCAATGTTGAATTAAGTTTTGTCCAATAAGTCGTCCTTGTGTAGCGTACCATGCCTTCTTGTTGGGCGTATGATACGCAAGAAATTAGGAATACAGAAATGAATGTGATTATATTTTTCATTGTTTAATTTTGTTTTTATTTTGTAATGGTAGAGGCGTATTACATTCGCACCTACCCTTCTAATCCCACCATTGATTTTTCTTCAATTTACTTTCATGCCCCTTCAAATTATAGGTTAAACTCAACATGAAATAACGAGCCAATGTTAAGGATGTTTGATTAACGACCGTATTTTGAAAACCCGATTGAAGAATACTTTGACGCTTATTGAACAAATCAAAAGCAGCTAAACGAACTTCCAATTTGTTTTCTTTCATGAATAAACGGCGGACTGAAACGTTGTAAATTGGAATATCTTG
The DNA here is from genome assembly GCA_025356745.1 of Arcicella sp. Classification (GTDB taxonomy): domain Bacteria; phylum Bacteroidota; class Bacteroidia; order Cytophagales; family Spirosomataceae; genus Arcicella. The sequence continues at coordinate 4,246 of JANXRS010000502.1, read as the reverse complement.
TTCAAATCCAAAACGCTCATTCCTAAATCTTTTGTAATCCAAATTGGTTTCTAAGAACGTTTTTGCAACAAAATTCCATTTAATAGAAACATCTAAACCGTTGTTTCGAATGTTCTGATTTTGTGCTTCACTTAATGAATATTTGATATTATTAATACCTAAACGGGTATTCAGACTCATAATAAGTTTATCGTTTGGCGTGAGACTCAACCCAAAACTTAGGTTATAATTCTGATTATTGCTATTGTTCAAAATACCATTAATGTATGTCGGATTATTGGAAACTGAAATTCTTGGATTCAGATTTACTGTTAATTTCGTCTTGATAATGGGAAAGCCAAAATACGTTCCTAATGAAAAATTATCTCCTCCAGAAAGGTTCTCTGGACGAGTTCTAACAATAAATGTATTTGGGTCAATGGTTTGATTATAAACTACTTGACTTAAATAATAATTGTAATTTCCCCAAATATTTATGTTTAAAAACGTGGCAGGGTCAAATTTATACATGGATAAACTGACACTGTGGCTTTTCTCAGGGTTCAAATCTGGATTACCCGTTGAGATAAAAAATGGATTATTATTGTTGATAACAGGTTGTAAATCAGCAATTTGGGGTGCTGATACTTCTAAATTGTAACTAAAATTAAAATTTAGATTATTTTTCAACTCTAAACTGGCATCAAGATAAGGCATAAAATTGGGATAACTTTTAGTAACGCTACTAAAAAGTTGCCCGCCTTTTTGGGGAAATTGTTTGCCATCAAGGTCATAGCGTAGTGCCGCTCCTCCCAAAGAAATATTGACTCCAGAAAATGAATAACGAAGACTTGTTCCGATACGATTATAAGTAACATTATTTTCAAAATAGGTACTCAAACTATCCATACGACGATTTTCAAATAATCCATTAAAGGCTTGACGATTAACAGAACGATTATCCGATGAAAAATTATAGAAAGTTTCCCAAAAGATTTTTTTAGAAAGTGGCTCTAAAAACAAAGCACTTCCTTTCACCATATTCTGACGATTATCATTATCGTTGATTTGCCTGATTGCTCTAACTTGCTCCGTAAATGTGCCAGCCGTTATAAATTTAGTGAGTGAATTTAAGTTTTCATTACCAATTGAATTGTTAACATTATAGCCAAAACTCAAAGCATAGCTTCGTCCTTTCTTTTTAAATTTATGCCTAAAAATAGCACTGGTATTTAAGTAAAAATTAGTAAAATCATTACTATTTTTAATAGCTGCACGAGTCCTTAAAAGTCCTTCTTCAGTCAAATTACTTTGAAACATCGCATTGACATCATTTTTCATTCCCGCCCTCATGTTTGTCTTCACAATGAGTGTATTGCTCGAATCAATCATCCGTTCAAAGCGAGTTCCAATGCTATGATTTCCACGAAAATTATTCTGACTACTGGTATCAGTTGTTAGGAAAGCACTATTTTGAAGGAAGGTTTTTTTGTTTTGGTATTGGTCTAAAAACAGGCGAGTTTGATTATAAAAGTAACTTGAACTAAACTTAGTTTTCTTGTTATCAAAATTATAATTCATTCCTCCCCCACCATTGTTTGTAAAACCTCTTCCATCAAATTGATTCGTAATTCCATCACCATCCGAACCCCACCAACGATTTCCACCGAAGCCAAAATCACCATTATCGTTATTATTAAAACTATTATTACCCTTAAATTCTCCATAATCGCTCCAATTTACACCCGTTTCATTGATGTTATTTCCGTATCCAAGAATTGAAAATTGACTTGTTTTATTGAATTTATTATAATTTCCTCGCAAAGCCATACGTGAATCCGTACCGACTGCTCCCGTAATTTTTCCGAAAGCACCTTTTTTGTATTCTTCTTTGAGTTCAAGATTAATGGCTTTCTCTTTCTTGCCATCATCTACACCCGTCAGTTTTGCTTGTTCGGATTTATCGTTAAAAACTTGCACTTTCGAGATAGTTTCTGCTCCCAAGTTCTTTGTTGCAGCTTTTGGGTCATCTCCAAAGAAGGTTTTACCATCTACCAGAACCTTCTTCACGTCTTTACCTTGAGCCTTAATGTTACCCTGAGCATCAATTTCCATTCCTGGCAAACGACGCAGTAAGTCCTCAACAGATGAACCTGCTGGCACTTTAAACGACCGAGCATCATATTCAATGGTATCGCCTTTGATAGTTAAAGGAGCTCGGGCAGTTTTTACAACTACTTCCAATAATTCTTTGGAAATTGGTTTGATGCCAACATTACCCAAATCAGCAATTTCAGTCGCTGATGGGGCTAAAATTTGTTGATAAGGAAGGTAGCCAACATACGAAACCTTTAAAATGTAAGCGGTATTTTTGACGTTTTTGAATTCAAAAATGCCTTTATCATTTGCCCTCGAAAAATTAATTAGAGCAGAATCTTTGGGTGCTAAAAGCATCACCGTTGCTCCTCCCATTCCTACGGACGAAGTATCTTGGATAATACCTTTAATGGTAGTTCTAATAGGATTTTGTGCAAAAGTAGCTACACAAATAAACATGAAAAACAGGAAAACGGAAAGTTTACGCATGGTGATAGAGTTTGGTAAAATAAGATAAAAAAATAGATAAAACACAGAATAACCCTGATGGAAAAGTTTTAATGGATTGGTTAATTTTGAGAATTGTCAGTAAAAATATGTTTAGTAGAAAATAAATTTTATGCTATTTTGATGACAAACAAATGTAACTATTAATTTAGTTAATAAAAATATCATTAACTAAATTTAACATTTCTTAAACAAACTTTTACATTTTTTCGAAAGACGGAGGGATAGGGATAAATGTTGCAGATTAGCAGTTTTTTTGAAGTAGTATAAATAGGTTTTTATTACAAGTGTAACGAAATTATTATCCGTTACACTCGCAATAATATTGAAGGCATTATCCTCGTAAAAATTTTAAATATACTCCATTCGTCCAACCGAAGCCATCTTGGTTGGGATATTCTCCTCCTCCTGCTGTGATATTTGGGGTTTCAACATTATATTTTTCAGTCATTTTGCCCGTTTCTGCATACACCTTTTCATTAGTTTGCATCCATCGAGATTTTATGGTATTGGCTAAATCAAAGAAACCATATTTGAGTAAGCCTTTATAAGTAATATATTGCAAAGGAGCCCAACCGTTTGGAGCATCCCATTGTTGTTTTGTATTGTTTACCGTCGTAATTAATCCACCTTCTTTCAAGAATTTTGTTTCAATAACTTTTGCCATTTTTCTTGCTTGTAATTGTCGTGCAACGTTGAAAAAAAGCGGAAAAACGCCTGCCAAAGAATAGACTTCAGTTTGTTTTTTTGAAACAAAATCGTAGTCAAAATAATAGCCTTTTTCAAGGTTAAAAAAATATTTTTTTATGGCTCTTTCACGGTGAGTCATTAATAGCAAATATTTACTCATTTTCTTCTTATTATCGACCAATGAGTATGCTTTGAAAATCGTTTTTTCAAGTTGAAATAAAAGACAGTTTAAGTCTACTGGGAGAATATCTGTGGTATGAATTGTATTCATATTGTGTCCATCCTTAAACCAACGACTAGTGAAATCCCAGCCTGATTCTGCAGCAGCTCTAATATGTCTAAAAAAGCCTTCTGACGGTTCCGATACACTTTCTGACAATTCAACATCTTCACGATACGATTCTGGACGTGGTGTATCGTATTCATCCCAATACCGATTCAAGACATATAAATTTCTAAGAAAAACTACTCTTTTAGTGGCTTGATTTTGGGCAGAAATTTGCTCTTTACCATCCATCCAAAATTCATATTCTTTTTCTAACACGGGGAGATATTTTAGCAGGATTTCATCCCCTTTTTCCTCTCGTAAAACTTCCACAATTAATGAGAAAAAGGGAGGTTGAGAACGTCCCAAAAAATAGGTACGATTACCATTAGGAATGTATCCAAACTGATTAATGAGATGAGCAAAATTATCAGCAATATTTTCAATTAAATCAATCTCTTTACTGGTTTGTAAACCTAAAATTGTAAAATAACTATCCCAATAATATATCTCCTGAAAACGTCCACCTGGCACAATATAGGGAAACGGCAATTCAATCAATGAACCCTCTGCCTTACTGGGTTCACGGGTAAGAATCTTCCATAATTCTTCAAGATGTTGTTCGATTGATTTCGAGTTATCCGACTGATAATCAATGGATAATAAAGAATTATTAGCAAAATTCTCTTTAACAAAATGCTTTAAATT